>JBFEPA010000113.1:0-3904 GCA_041550275.1 Thermoplasmata archaeon
ACGCTTGGCCACTTCGGCGCCTACTCTGCCGAGGCCGACTATGCCGATGGTCTTGCCAGACACCTGCGTGCCCTTCAGCTCCTTCCGCTTCCACTCGCCTTTCCTCGTCGACGCGTCTGCCTCCGCTATGCGTCTCGCCAAGGCGAAGATGAGGTCTATCGTCAGCTCCGCCGTCGAGACAACGTTGCCCGACGGCGCATTCATGACAAGTATGCCACGCTCCGTGGCGGCGTCTATGTCGATGTTGTCCACGCCTATGCCCGCGCGGCCGATGACTTTCAGTCTTGAGTTCTCGATGACCTTCCGAGTAGCCTTGGTCGCACTCCTGACGATGAGGACGTCGTACCCGTCGATTGCGGACGAGAGCTCCTCCTCATTCAAGCCTGTCTTTACGTCAACCTCGTAGCCTTCCGCGCTCAGCATCTCAATGCCGCTCTTCGATATCTCGTCCGCGACGAGGATCTTCGTCTTGGTCATCCGGTCACCACCCTTATGGGTCGTCTATTCGCTTAGAATAGCACAGAAACTACCATGATATCAATTTGTTGCACGCACCACGGCTGGCAATGTCCTTATTTGTGCCTTGGGCACGGTCAACCGAGTCGCTCGGCCTGGCGTGCCTTCAGAAGTGCAAGAAGAGCCGCATTCCCCCGCTCCACGATGCCCTCCTCGAAGCTGGTGTGACCCTTGTAGGCATCCGCGAGATCCTCTATTGTGTGCGCGTCGCTTGCGTAGACTATCCTCTCGCAATCCCTATTCGCAAGCTCCTGGGCGAATGGCTGCTCTGGGTATGCCGTGGCCGGGTTCCATTCGAGGAACAGGCGCGACTTCAGGGCCATCTCCAACAGTTGACCGAGCCTCTCAGAGTCTGCTACTAGCCCCCTCTCCTTCAGTATCCGGTCAGGGTGCCCGACGATCTGAGCATTCGTCCCGCCTTCCAGCAGGGCGTCCATCGAATCACACCACCATCTCGCCACTGCGCCGCCGTCGCCGTTGGCGGGCTGCTTAGATACGCTCTCAGGCACACCGTGGAACGATGCGATCACGTAGTCCACATCGTTGACCACATGGTCGTCGAGGTCGATCGTCCCCTTGTCGTCGACGACCTTCACCTCGACACCGGAGAATATGGCGATGTCATCGACATGCTCCTCTCGAAGCTCGGACAGTTGCGACTCTCTCTCTCTCAGCCATGGGGCGTTCCCACGCACGTGGTCCACTATGCCTATGGCCACCAGTCCGCCTCTGAGGGCCTCGGTGACGATGTCCTCAAGGGACGCCGTCCCGTCGTCCGAAAAATCAGAGTGTATGTGGAAGTCCATCTTCTCCATGGAACGTCGCACCCCAGTACCTGCTCATCTTGGTCCCGTATCTGACGGGCGGTATCGTGAACGGCTCTCCCAGGCATTGCTTCACTGCGAGATACGGCAGGTTGACTCCGGCCGCGACCGTGAGCGCAACGCTGCCATGCAGTCTCGGGTTTATCTCCAGGACCTTGGGCGTTCCATCCACGTCTTCGCGCAGCTGCACACCGACAGGTCCCTCGAACTCTATCTCCCCGCAGATCATCTCGCAGACTGACTCTACCTTAGGGCTGTCCACGACCGTGCTTCTGAAGCTTATGCCCGACCGTATCTCGTCCCTCACCCTCGTTACCGCGACGAGCATCTCGCCCTTGGAACAGAGCATATCGACGCTGTACTCCGCACCCGGGAGGTACTCCATCACCAGCATATCGGGCGGGTCAGAGAGGCCAGCCAGTAGGCGCTCCGCCTCCTCGATGCTTATCGACGAGTTCTCTGGCTTTCGATCCAGCAGCATGGCAGCCGTGTCGTCCGCATGCTCGATGGCCCTGAAGCCCCTTCCTCCATGGGCGAACGATGGCTTCATGCAGACAGCCGTGTGCGGGTAACCAAGGGTCGTAGCCGCGTCCCTGAGATCGCATGCTGACTTGACGGTGATGTGGGATGGTATGGGCACTCCCGCGGTCCCCAACGCCTCGAACAGCTTTGCCTTCTCGTTCGCTGTCTCAATGGCCTTCCTGTCGCTTACGCACACCCTCGCGCCGCAGGAGTCTGTTATTCTCTCCTTTGAGGAGGCGAACGCCAGCAGCTCCTCGGTCGACAGCGGAAGGACGACATTCGCCTCTGCCTTGACGCAGGCGTCTATGACGGCGTCGATGAACTCAGGATCGCTCCCTCTGGGCACCTGGTGGAAGCCGTCCAGGAACGGCCTTCCGGACGCGTGGACCCGCATGTCGGTGCCGATGATATTGAGCGTCCTCTCCTTGTTGGCCCTGAGCGATTGGATGATCCCGACAGCTCCCGGCGCTCCCGCTGCAGTCAGTATGATAGTGGCATCGTTCAGTCTCTCGCAGCTCATGGCAGTATCCACCGCACAACCTCGAACGCCTCGGCGTATGGCACCGATATCTGCACGCCTCTGGTCAGCGCCAGGCTCTGGATGAAGTCGGCGTTCAGGTATTCGCGGTGACGCTGGCTCGCATAGCACCCGAGCGCCTCAATCTTCCTGTCGATGTGTGATTTGTCAAGCACGGAGAACGAGAGAGTGTCGAAGCTGATGTTGTTCCAGGGCATTTCGTAGCCGAGTATGGACGTGCGCTTGAACATGCGCCTCGCCTCTTCCGCCACGGTCTTGTGGTCTTGGTGGAGATCGTTAAGCGACGGCGCGAAGACCATCGTCGGATCTATCTTCTCCTTGAGCGCCAGCATGTCCTCGAGTATGTCTTGCCGTCTGGCACTGAAATTGCGGACGTCGTAGTCGAGGCAGACGACATCCGCCTCCTGAAGGCCCAACACCTTCGTGGCGCACATCAGTTCCTTTCTGAGGGTGCCAGGTGGAAACCCCTCGCGGAGCGACCTGTCCGCGGAGGAGAACGCCACATAGGTGACCTTACTCCCACCGGCGACCTCTTTAGCGATGGTTCCGCCGCAGCCGAGTTCGCCATCGTCAGTATGGGGCGCAAGCACCAGAATTCGCTTCGTCGCGCTCATGAAACACCATCCCTGGTATAGTCCTGTGGGAGAACGGACTACTTTGCATAAATATTCAACTGGTGGCGTGATGTGACGGCCGGTTCGGCATTCACGCCACGTGCTACACATCAGCAACCGCTATATATCGGTCTCCTGTTCTTATGTGCGGTCTGATGATTTCTTGCAAGCGGAGGATATCGGTAGACTGCCGTATAGAGGATGTCTTCGAGTACGTTGCTGATTGGCACAACTTCAAGGCCTTCATGCCGATGTTCTCCGGCATGGAGCCCACAAGCCTGGTACAGTATGGCGTGGGCACATCGCTGGACACCACCGTGGCGATTGGCAAGGTCGAGATAAGGACGACGCTCAACACGACCGAGTTCCTGAAGAACAGGAGGATCGTGATCAAGGCGACGAAGGGGTTCCGGCTGCGCGTGTGCTGGGAGTTCAAGGACATCGGCGGGAAGTCTCTCATCACATACGACTTCGACTACGACCTCCCCTCTGGCCTGACCTTCAGGGCGGAGCAGAAGGACGCTCTCGAGAAGGACATCGAGTGCTCAGCGTGCAGGAGCATGGAACTGCTCAAGTGGCTGCTGGAGAACAGGCCAAAAGAGTCTGAGCCAGACTACTGAACTCCGCTTTCCGGAGGCAGCATGTTCGGTATGCCGTCCTCTATCGGATAGTCGACGTTGCACTTGACGCACTTGATGCTGCCCTCGAGCACCTCCCGGTCGTCCTCCTTGGTGACCGTCAGCTCAAGAGGGTGGTGCTTGCACATGGGGCACGCGAGTATGTCCATGAGTTTCTTCTTCATTCCGAATACCCTGCCAACGTTAACCGTGGCCGGCTATTTGATTGTTTCATGCGGACGCCGCTGGGAGAAGGGTTATTAGAGTCAATCG
>JBFEPA010000114.1:0-3882 GCA_041550275.1 Thermoplasmata archaeon
CATGTCAGCACGTCTCCCGCCTCAAATTGCGGCAGCCTTACCAGAAACGTCACCCTGTAGACGTCGCGGCCGTCCTGGCGTCCCCAAAGGCTCGAGGACTCCTTGAACTCAGCCGAGACTTGTTCCTGGAGCTCCCTGGCGACCACCCTTGCGGACTGGGCGGTGCTGGCGTAGAAATCGAGGCCCCCTCTCACGCGGACCACCTTGGTGAGGAAGACTTCGCGACTCTTCGCGCGCATTGAGTCGAACCTGTCCCTGACTTGTGCCTCCATGCGCAACTCCAGACCGTCAGCGAGCGCGCGATCGTCTCCCCTCAGCTGAATGATTGACTCGTAGTAGCTTCCCTTCTGTTTGGAGCACTCCTTGCACGACCCACGCTTGATGCGGACAGTCGTGGTCACCTCCCTGGAGAAGCTATGCCCGTGAGCAGATAAGCGCAGGCCAATTTCGGCGTCGTAGGTCCTCTCGTCCTTCTCGGTGAGGGAGACCGTCATGGCGTCCACCGTCAGTCCCTCCGTTACGGTGAGCGCTCTCTCGAGCATCCTCTCAATCGCCTCTTTGACAGAGCCCGTTTCGACCCACTGGCCGTCTAGCAGGAACGACGAGCAGTGTGAGCAGAGCGTCAGGTCGATGTACTGCGGAAGGCTTGCGACGACTTTCTTCTTGGAGTAGCATTCGAGGCATAGAGGTCCAATCAGTTCGCCCTCTCTGCCACACTCGACGCAGAACACCTCAGATCATCCTCGCCATCTGTGCATGCGGGACATCGCCTATGCGAATGATGCATTCAGGGTCGACGAAGCCGTGCCTAACCGCGGCTCCGATCGTCGCCTCACCGACGAGGTTGGCAACGGTAGCCATCCCGAGACGATTCACCAGTATGTCCTCGTCGACTGTGTCGCCGCCATAGAAGTCCTCTGACACGTGGAGCCTCATCTTGCCCTCGCTGAACGTCTTGCCCAGCAGGTCAAGGTCGCATGCAGCGATGAGCAGCTCCGCACCCCTTCTGTGGATCTTGATGCTGATACTCATGCCATGCGCTCCTCGCTGGCGAGTTTGTAGTATCCTGGCTGCGGTGAATAGACCTCACCAGCGTCGCTGAGACGCTTGACCAGCGCTCTCACGCGCTCCTCTGAGATGTTGTCCGAGGCGGCCTTCTGAATCAACTCCTCGAGGCTGACACCTCTTCGCTCGTCCGCCAACTGCTGGACGAGACCTCTCAACACGTATATCTGCTCCCTCTGGCTCTTGCTGGTTCCAGTCGCGATGAGGTCGATGTCCCTCCTGCCTCCTTCGCTCGCGACCTTGTTCAGATAGTACTCCACGATCTTGATAGCCCTCTCGGCGTCCTCCGTCATGACGATGACGCTAAGTCGGGCACGCGCGCTCGACTCGGCAAGGCGTATGAGCGCCTCAAGCTGTCTGGCGGTGATCGGCACCGAGGATTCCTCACCCTCGCCCAGCTTCCTGATGTTGACGTAGTACGTCTCCAGCGTCCTCATCGCTTCCGTCGAGAGCACCGGCGTTATCCTCTTGCTGAAGGCGATGTACTTCCTCAGGAACTCAATGTCCATGTCGGGCACGAGTCCTTCGGTCTCGTCCATGATGGACTTGGTGTCCATATCCGGTATCTTCTCTGGGACATCGTGGAGCCTGATCTCGCCCCTTCTGTGAACCTTCAATATGTGGGAGGCCACACTCCGATCGTACTCCGAATCTGGCCTGTCAGTCATCGTGAATATCGCGTCGAACCGGGAGAGTAGCGCTGGTGGGAGGTCTATCTGCTCCGCTATGTTCCGGTTCTCGTCGAACCTTCCGTACTTCGGGTTGGCAGCGCCGAGGACGGCGCACCTCGACTGCAGCGTCGCGGTGATTCCCGCCTTCGCGACGGATATCGTCCCCTGCTCGAGGCTCTCGTGTATGCTAGACCGGTCCTGGTCGTTCATCTTGTCGAGCTCGTCGATACATGCGAGGCCTTTGTCTGCGAGCACCAAGGCGCCCGCCTCGAGGGTCCATCTGCCCTCACCGAACTCGTCTTTGACCGCAGCGGCTGTCAGCCCGGCAGCGGACGATGACTTTCCTGAGGTGTATATCCCCCTCGGTGCGAGGTTGGCCATGTATCGCAGTATCTGCGACTTGGCCGTGCCAGGGTCGCCGATCATGGCGATGTGGATGTCGCCCCTTATGTGAGTGCCGTCGTCCATCATCTTGGTGACGCCGCCGAACAGCTGAAGTGCAAGCGCTTCCTTCTCCTGAAGGTAGCCATATATGGTGGGCGAGATGGACCCGACGATCTTCTCGAGGACCTCCGGCAACCTTGCGAATTCCCGTATCTTCATCTCATCCTCGGGCGTGATCACGATCTCCTCGTACTCGTGTTCCTCGTACTCGACGGAGTTTATATCGAGCGTCAGGTCGAAGAGGGTGGACTTGGTCTGGGTGCCTTTCTGATGGCTCTTGAGCACGCCGCTTATGATGACGCGATCGCCTGGCGATATCCTTCCGGATATGTCGTCCTCCACGAAGCCAACGAGTCGTTCTGGCTGCGCGCCGCCTCTCAACCCCTCTGGCGGCTCCTGAATCTCGATCTTCTGCGTATCGACAAACTGCGACTTGTCCGTCAACAGTCTGAAGCGAGTAGAGCCGCTCCCGCGACCGCACCCACCGTCGTCCTTAGAGCATTCCAATGGCTCCCTGAACTGCATGCCCTCCTGCTCGACGAACAGCCTTGCTCCGCAGCGCATGCACTCGAACTCCGCGATGGTTACCCTTGGACGGACCTCCGTCGCCTTTCTCACGAGGCCTTCGACGGAGACGAATGTCTCGAGGTGCTTCGCCCTCAGCTTGCGTATCTCGATGCGAGAGTCGCGAGGCAGGCCTCTTATGCGGAAGTGGATGTACGGGTTCGTGAGAGCATGAGACACCATCCGCCGCATGGCCTCCTCCGCGGACTGGACCGATAGCGTCGGCTTGGTGAGCGTGTAGTTCGCGAGGTCTGGGTCGTGCATTTCGATGTCTGAGAAGTTGACATAGAGGATTCTGATCTCGGGGTAGAAGTCTGCAATCTCGTTTACCTTGTGACGCATGTCCTGGCCTCCGAGGAACTCCTCCCAAATGGCGACCAGGTCTTCCGGTGTGTATTCCTTCGGCATCTTCCCTCCCCCGCATCGAGCATTCGATGGCCGTGTCACCGATTCCCGTTGTAAAAGGGTAACACGAATCGCCTATGTGATACTAAAGCCCTATTGCTCGACGTTCGAATCATCTCCTGCTACATTGATACTCCGTATAGCGTCGTTTTGGAACTCCACGACCTCGGCGCTGGTTCGAGCAAGACGATAACCTTCCAGGAGTGCCTCGTTCATGTCGATGAACGTCTCCCCCCATCGGAAATGGGCCATGATCCTGCGGGCACGATCCGGCTCGCCCAGTATGTAGATGGCGGCAGCCACGGCCTCTGCGCTGCACAGGCGTTGCGGCTTGCCGAAGTTGACCTGGTTCGCGGCGACGAGGAACGGAAGCGCCCTGTGTCTGAGGCCTTTGCGAAGCCATGGGAACCGCTCGAGCTTGTTCCACGAACAATCGACCACCAGCAGGCCAAACTTTCTGACGGAGGCGACGTCCTCCCGCGACAGCGCCTTGGTGGCCTCGGGGTCGAGCACCACCGCTCCTGGCGGGATCTTCTTCACGTCACCGGCCACGCGTATCTCCCCAGCTCGAACTAGGCGCGCAGCGGTGCATTTGCGCGGATCGTCCTCGTGATGCAACAGAGCATAGACTCTCGACTCTGACATGTCGCATGTCCCGAGGGAGGCATCCATATTAAGACATGCCTCCTCCGACGCGCGGCAAAGAATTATTATGACGCATGAGTGAATAGAG
>JBFEPA010000115.1:0-3800 GCA_041550275.1 Thermoplasmata archaeon
AAGGACAGCGGCGAAAGCGTCAGGAAGAGTTCCCTCGAGGCAAAGAAGAAGGAGTTTCAGCAGAGGCTCGACTCCCTGGATCGAGAGCTGGAGACGAAGAACAAGGAGCTCTCGGAGTGCCTCGACCTCATGGAGAAGACAGGGCAGGACATCCAGAAGCTGGAAGAGGACGTAGAGGGCACCCGTGAAGCCAAAGCGAAGAAGGACGAGAAGCTCTTGGACGCCACTCCAACCGAGCTATCTCAGACGCTCAAACAGCTTGAGAAGGACATACTTGAGCTCTCGAACGAGACCGCGACACTCAACTCCGACATTCAGACGATAGGGAAGCAGATAGAACTCGTCAGCGCCAGGAAGAAGGAGATTGAGGACGCGATCACGAACGTTGACGATAAGGTCAAGGAGCAGAAGGCCCGGGGAAAGGAGAACGGCGAGAAACAGACTACGCTCGATACAGAGCTGAAGGCGCTGCTCAACATGGAACGCTCGATGGGAGACAAGCTGAACTCGCTGCGCAACAAGCGCGATTCGCTTTACCAGGGCAGGATGGCGACCGAGGCGGCGATAGAAAAGGTCACGACGAAGATACAGACCAACGGCGACTTCGTCCTCAGCCTGCAGGCTAAGCTGACAGATGCCCAGGCCAAGCTCAAGGAGGCCGAGGCAGGCGTAGCGCAGTATTCATCGGTTCAACTCCCGGAAGCGCTCCCATCGGCAGACGAGCTCAGGCGAACCGTCTCTGAGTGCGAGCGATACATGACCTCGCTCGGCGCAGTCAACCTCAAAGCGATCGACGAGTACGAGGAGCGGAAAACCCGCTTCGATGAAATCAAAGCGGAGGTCAGCCAGCTCACGAAACAGAAGTCGAACCTGATGAAGCTCGTCGAGGAGCTGAACACCAAGAAGAAGGCTGGATTCCTGAAGATATTCGGGGCCATCAGCGAGAACTTCACGAAGATATTCTCCGAGCTGTCCGCAGGTGGAGAGGCGGAGCTGCTGTTGGAGAACGAGGAGGATCCGCTCTCAGGTGGGCTCATCATCAAGGCGCGGCCGAAGGACAAGAAGTTCGTCAGGATGGAAGCCCTCTCCGGAGGCGAGAAGAGCCTCACCGCCCTGTCGTTCATATTCGCCATCCAGGCACACCAGCCGTCTCCGTTCTATCTTTTGGACGAGGTGGACATGTTCCTGGACGGGGTCAACGCAGAGAATGTCTCCAAGGCGGTCAAGAGGAGTTCCAAGAACGCCCAGTTCATCCAGATATCCCTGAGGAAGGTCACCCTGAACGAGGCGGACCATTTGATCGGCGTCACTATGCAGCGAGAGGGTGTGACCGACATAGTGATGAAGCCAAACATAGGGGACATCCCGGATGCACCGCCGGTTGCGGCGGACACGAACATACCAGAGGGAGAGCAGGAGGTTGCCTAGAATGATGACAGCGGAGACGACGGACTTCGGCAACGTGATAAACCATCTCATGTTCCAGAAGGCCATAATAGATGATGACGAGGACCTTCAGAGCAAGATAGGCAGATATGTCAGCATAGCGGAGGAGATGCGGAGAGGCACCCTTGTGCCTTCTGACGACCCGTTCGAAAAGTGTGTCGCGCAGGTGTTCGAGCTGGTCGTACAACAGCAGTTCAACCCGTGGGACATCAACCTGATAGAGTTCTCCAAGACCTATCTCGCAAAGGTGCGCAAGGCGTCCGAGGTCAACCTGATAGTAGCGGGCAAGATAGTGTACATGGCGTGGGAGATCCTAAGGCTACAGAGCGATGTCGCCGTCAGCAGAGCTGACAGACCAGAGACTTGCGAGCTGATGCTCGACGGCATGGACCCATCAGGATTCGACATGTTTGTCGACCCGTTCGAGCTCGGCGGGGGCGAGGTGCTCCTGTACACTGAGGAGATGCCAATCAAAGAGCAGATACGACGTAAGTCAGAGCGCTCCGTGACACTGATAGATCTGCTCGACGCGTTCGAAGAGGCGAAGAAGGAGTCCGACATAAGGCAGGAGCTCGCCAAATTCATGCAGAAGTACCGCAGACCAGACTTCGACGACAAGTCACACAAGGAGAGCCTCGAGGACGACATTGCAGAGGTATGGGAGAGGATCCAGAAGTTCGGCAACGGACCGATACCGATAACCGACCTCAGCAACCTGGGCAAGGAGGACAGAATAACCGTCCTGGTTTCGATGCTGTTCCTCGCCAAGATGGGGAAGATACACATCTGGCAGGAAAAGGCACCGTATGGGGAGATCTTCCTTGAGGTCAAGGTCCCGTGGGACATCGCCCAGCTCGAGGACGCTGCGACAGCTGAGAACCCGATGATAGAGAAGGTAGCGGTGGTCAAGTGAAGAGCGACAGGATGGTCGAGGCCGCCCTCTTCTCAGCGGCAAAGCCCGTGACAGTTACGGACCTTAAGGACGCGTCGGGGCTGGATGCGAGGACTGTTCGCTCCGCATTGAAAAACCTTATGGATGAGTACAACAGCTCTGAAAGAGCGATCGAAATCGCTAAGATGGGCCCTCGTTACGCCATGCAGGTGAAGAAGGACTACGCATCGCCAGCTGCTAAGCTGTCGGAGCTCAAGATCCCGAAGGACGTCCTGAAGACAGCCTCTCTCATCGCGTACTATCAGCCCGTACTTCAAAGCAAACTCTCTGATCTCCTCGGCAGCAAGGTATACACCCATGTGCGCACGCTGGAGGAGCTCGGGCTCATCAGACGGAAGCCAAAGAAGAACAGCGTTGAGCTTACCACGACCAAGAAGTTCATAGAGACTTTCGGCATAGACGCTCGCTCAAGAACGGAAGTCAAGGCATGGATCGAGGAGGAGCTGTCGAAGAAGAATGGCTCGAATCTGAGGTAGGCGACCTGTCGTTTGCGCAAGAGACCAGTGAAGAAAAGCTTTAAGTCAACACTCTGCATTGACGAGTCGTGATACAATGGTCATGCCTCTGAGTTTGCTCGAGAAGTCCATGAACAAGAAGGTCTCGTTGCTCCTTAAGGACAGCAGGCTGCTTGAGGGAACCCTCACGGGTTTCGATGATTATCTGAACATGGTTCTCGAGGACACCGAGGAGACGAACGGCGACCAGGTAAAGAGACTTGGGACCGTTATCCTCCGTGGCAACAACGTCGTCAGCATCTCTCCCAAGTGAGGATGGACGGTTACCTCTGGAGACATACCAGAATCATATGCTTTTTATGGCACCAGTCTCATCACGCCATTCATGAAAGCGGTTCTTCTTGTCGGAGGCAAAGGGACTCGCCTTCGACCGCTCACTTACAGAATACCGAAGCCTCTCGTCCCTGTCATGGGGAAGCCACTCATGTTGCACGTCATCGACTCTCTTCCCGAGGAGGTGGACGAGACCATCATCCCAGTTGGCTATATGAGGGAGGCGATGGAAGAATATCTCATTGAGCATCCGCCATCGAGGAAGATCACGATAGTCGAGGAGAAGGAGCCGATGGGCACGGGAGGTGCCGTCAAGAACGTGGAAGATTACATCGACGGCGATTTCCTCGTCATCAACGGCGACAGCATCTCCTCGCTGGACATGGCACGGTTCGTAGAATTCCACAGGAGCAAGAAGGCCTTCGCGACCATTTCGCTTTGGGAGGTCGAAGACCCAACCCCTTTTGGCGTCGTCGACATGGACGCCGACAGCAGAATACACAAGTTCCAGGAGAAGCCAACTCGCGAGGAGGCGTTCTCCCTTCTCATCAATGCTGGTGCGTATGCCCTTGACTACGAGGTCCTGGACTACATCAGCGACGGATTCGTGTCTA
>JBFEPA010000116.1:0-3791 GCA_041550275.1 Thermoplasmata archaeon
ACAACAATCACATTTCCTGCCACCGTCGATCTCGTAGGCCCGGACATTGGGACGAACCCAAGCGTCTGATCGATCACCTCTCCACCAAGCGCGGACACGAACCTTGAGAGCGCGGTGCTTGGCGCTTCCATGCGCATATCGGTGCTGAATCCGAGACCCACGTTTGCGCAGCCCTTCTTGGGTATTACCCAAGCATAACCGCCGGGTGCCACCGAACCGAAGTACATCCTTACCGTTTCGCCGAACTGCCCTTCGACTTTGCATGTGATAGCAGGGTAACGGAGACGCGGCCGCTCGAGCCCCGCCTTCCTGGCGGTCATTGAATTCGGCCCGTCGGCCCCGACGATGACCTTTGCACTAATATCTCCCATCGTCGTTCTCGCAACGCCCCCATCGATTGTCAGAAGGGACTCGCCAGTGGCCAGTCTAGCCCCAGCATCCTCTGCCTTCTTCGTTAGATGCTTGTCGAACAGACGTCTGTCGAGGCTCCACGATTCGAAATCTATGCGATACGCATGACCACGCGGTGATATGAGTTCAATCGCGTGATTGTTCCCTGCTATGGCCGATTGGTCGATGTCGAATAGACTCTCCAGGTCAGCAGTCGCAGGAAAGATCGAGTACATCTCATCGACAGAAGGCAACATTTCTCCGCATTGGACCGGGTGTCCGATTTCCTTCCTGCGGTCGATCATCAATACGTCGAGGCCATGTCCAGAACAGTATCTCGCCGTCGTGCTCCCCGCAGGGCCAGCACCGACTATGAGGACGTCGACCTGCAGGGTTTCTTCCCCCTTGTTAGAGTAGCTCCTCTCATCCGGAGAAACTCGGTGGAGACCTCGCCGAACCCTTTGCTGCGCAGGAGGCTTTCATAGACTGTCGTAAAACCAAAGGCGTCGTATGTCTCGACGAACTTGCGGTAAGGGTCGTTCTTCCATCGGGCCCTAGTAGAAGGGTGCACTGCGACACGGGCCAGCGTCGGGACGACATAATGGATGTGCATACGCAGAAGCTTCGCCATAGGACCAGGCGGTGGTTTGGCGACATCAGCGATGAAGACCTCACCTCCTTCCTTCAGTACCCGGAACATCTCCTCCGCGCCAGTGTTCCTGTCCATGAAATCCCTGAACGAAAAAGAGCAGAACACCTTATCGACGGACTCGTCCGGCAATGGGACGCTCTCGCCCATACCGCGCACCAGCGTCACCCTGCTCTCATCCAGGACATCCCTAGAGGATCGCACCAGGGACTGTGACGGTTCGAGACAATACACCTGTCGCGAGCTAAGGTGTTTGGCGAATGTGCCAGGGCCTGAACCGATCTCAAGGACGATGTCGTCCGGACCCGCCCTCCCGGCTACTTCCGCACGCCACTGGTCTGCGAGGCCGAGCGTCATGAGCCGATTGACCTTATCGTAGTATGGGCCAACCTCCTCCATCGCATCGAGCACTTCGAGCCATTCCGATGTCGTCATGCTGTCTTCGTTCATGTCCCTTGCACCTATGAATCCCTTTCGAGCACCATTGACACGAGGTCGCGCAATGCTTCGCTATAGGGGTTGTTGGGGAGACATCCGAGCTGCTGCAGGGCCTCTAGGCTGTAGAACTCTGCCATCGCCTTGGCTTTCTCTATGCCACCAGATGACTTGACGAGCTCGATGCATGCCCTGACTGATTCAGGGGAAGGCTCATCCATCTTGATAATCGAGGCGATCTCCTTCCCTACCTCCTCAGACTCTTTCATGGCAAGCAGCGATGGCAGGGTCAGATATCCCTCGTGAAGGTCGCTACCGACTGGCTTTCCCGTCCTCGATTCATCTCCAACGAAGTCGAGCACATCGTCCATTATCTGGAATGCGATACCAAGGTTGACGCCATAGGAGCCGAGACGCTGTATCTCCTCCATCGTTCCGCCAGCAAGGTAGGCCCCTATCATGGCTCCAGCCTTCAATGGCTCTGCCGTCTTCCGCTCCATGATCTTGACATACTGGTCCACGTCGAGGTCATGCGTGTGTCTGAAACGGCTCTGGAGGATCTCGCCCTCGGCCAGACGGGCGCAAGCGTCAGCAGTAGTCCTGACGACCTCCCTGTCGAACATCCCGCCGAGCGAAAACGCCTTCACGAAAAGGAAATCACCAGTGACGATTGCGTTATGGAGGCCGTACTTGCGATATACCGTCTCACGGCCCCTCCTCTTCTGCCCACCGTCGTTGATGTCATCGTGTACCAGAGTGGCCGAATGTATCAACTCGAACCCAGCCGCAATGTCCACTATCTTATCGGTGTCCTCGCCTCCGAGGCTCTTGTAGGACAGTATGGCGATCGTGGGCCTGAGCCGCTTCCCTCCTGCGCCTATGACGTGCATGGACGCTTCATTGAGAATGGCCTCATCCGACTCGACCATCTCGGCGAGTCTGGCTTCGACCTTCTGCAGCTCCTCGGCCACGCCGAAATCCCATTGAGGCGAACTCATCGAATGCCGCATATGAGCCAATATCTACTTAACTCTAGTGGTTTGCTGGCTGCACACTGGCTACCCCCTGGGCGTATCAGAAAAAGGGGTTTCATGACAGGAACCTGCCGATTCGATTGATATATATCATGGCAGCAACTGTCAGATGCTCATGACTGCACAGATGCAGGGACAGAAGAAGCCCGGAATCAAGGTGTGGTTCCTCGAGATGAGGGCACCGTTCTTCACCGCAACAATTATACCCACGGTTTTCGGAGCAGCCTTCGCATGGCACGAAACCTCGTTGTTTGACGCGCCGCTGTTCCTCCTTACCCTGCTAGGGGTACTCTGCCTCCATGCAGGTACCAACATAGTCAACGACTACTTTGATTACAGGAGCGGCACGGATAGGATCAACAAGAACCGGAGCCCATTCAATGGTGGGAGTCCGTTCGTGGTGGAGGGCATACTGACGCCCCAGCAGATCTACAAAGCCGCGATGACGCTCTTCGCCGCTGGGGCAGTCATAGGCGTGCTAATCGCACTCTCCACATCTCTGCTCGTCATACCGCTCGGCGTCGTCGGAATCGGCTTCGGATACTCCTACACAGCGCCTAAGGTCCATCTTGCTGCCAGAGGAGTTGGCGAAATCGCAGTTGGCCTTGGCTTCGGACCACTCGTCGTCGCGGGAACATATCTGGTCATGACTGGGGAGCTTACATGGCTGCCATTCGTCGCGGGACTGCCCATAGGCCTTCTGATCGGCCTCGTCCTGTTCATAAACGAGTTCCCCGACGCGGAGGCCGACAGCGAGGTCGGCAAGAGCCATTGGGTTGTCAGGGTCGGTTTGAAAAAGGCTGCCACATGGTACGCAGGACTGATGGCGCTCACATTCGTGGTGATCGTCGTGCTGTGGGCATCGGGGATATTCCCAGCGCTTGCCCTGATAGGCCTCTTGCCCGCACTTATTGCAGTTCGTGCAGTGTCGACAACGCTCAGGGACCACGGCCAGTTCGACAAGCTCATTGGCGCACAGGCGAAGACGGTCCAGATACACGCGCTCGTCGGGACCCTTCTGACCATAGGACTCGTCGCATCAGGGCATTTGTGATACGGCGTGAACGGCGTCAAGGCAATGACTGCAGAAGCGAGCTAGCAGCGTCCTGACACAGCCCAAGGACGGCGTCGAAGTATATGCCCAGGGCGATGACCATGACGAGGGCGAACAGTATTGCGGAACCCGTCATCCTTGGAACGGCTATCCGATCGTCGGGTCCCTTCTCCATATACATCCTCTTGATGACTCTGGCGTAATAGTACAACGACAAGGCGCTGTTTAG
>JBFEPA010000117.1:0-3778 GCA_041550275.1 Thermoplasmata archaeon
ATCATCCCGGTGAACAGGCTCATCATTCCCTTGAGCTTCGGCCGCACGCCCTTCTTCAGGAGCTTGAGCCCGAAGAACGTGTAGAACACATGGACCTCCATGCCCATGCTCGCCGCCGTCGTTCCCATAATCAGGGGCATCATCGCCTTGTCGAAGCTGCCCTCCGCCACCACCATCACGAACTTGTCTGCCATTACATCGCCTCCATCTTCGTTACTTCTTACTTCGAATCACTTGATCTTGATGTAGAACTTGAAGACGCTGCCCTCCTCTTCCATGCCGAGCAGCTCGTTTCCGGTCCTGCTCGTCCACGCCGGGACGTCGTCCTTCGACCCCACATCGTCTGCCAGTAGCTCCAGCACCTGGCCTGAGCTCATCTCCTTGACCTTCTTCGCCAGCTGCACGATTGGCATCGGGCACATCAGACCTCTCGCGTCGAGCGTCGCATCCTTGTCCAAGGACATCTCTCCTGCGGTATTGTCACTACCGTGCATTGGCGATTACCCTCTATCCTAATAAACATTCTCACGTGCTGCGTCGTGTGTTCCGCGGGACGTTCGTCAAAACGGTTAAGTATAAAAATGGCAATAGCGCGCAATATGGTCGAGCCGCAGAAGATCCTATCGGGCCAGGCGACATGCAGGGACATCGTCAAGTGCATGTATGGCCTCTCGGACTTCGAGATAGTCATATACAGGAAGCTCGTCGAGAAGGGACCTCTCAGGGCGGACGACCTCGTCCCTGTAATGAAGAAGGATCGCAGCACGATATACAGGGCGCTCCAGCGGCTCGTCGGCGCCGGCCTAGCATTCAGGGAGACCAAGAACATAGACCGCGGTGGCTATTACCACGTATACACCGCCGTCCCTCCCGCGCAGCTGCGGCAGAAGCTGAAGAGATGCGCCGACGATTGGTTCGATAACATGAAGTCCGCCATCGACGACTTCGACCTCGTCTGACCGCTCCGTCAGAATGCAGTCCGTGAAAGGCTTATATGTCGTCAATCGATTAGGTGGCCGATGTCAGGCAGTCTGAAGGGTTCGGACATAGTCTCCATTCGCGATTTTTCACGGGATCAGATCGAGCACATCCTCAAGGTCGCCGAGGGGATGGTCCCTGTCGCGAGGGGTGAGGAGAAGAGCGACCTTCTCGAAGGCAAGGTTCTGGGCTCGTTGTTCTATGAGCCCTCTACGCGCACGCGCCTATCCTTCGAGGCGGCAATGACTCGGTTGGGCGGACGCACGCTGGGTTTCGACGAGCCCAAGGGCTCCTCGGTCGCAAAGGGCGAGACGCTTGCGGACACGATACGCATGGTCGACGCATACTCGGACGTGATTGTGCTCCGCCACCCGCAGGAGGGCGCTGCAAGGCTCGCGGGACACTTCGCCGAGAAGCCGGTCATCAATGCGGGCGACGGCGCTGGCCAGCACCCAACGCAGACGCTGTTGGACCTGTTCACGATAATGAAGGAGAAGGGCGGCATCGACGGGAACCATGTGGTCATCGTGGGCGACCTGAAGTACGGCAGGACAGTACACTCGCTCTCGGAGGCGCTGAGCATGTTCGGCGCCAAGCTCACCTTCGTAGCCCCACCGACGCTGCAGATGCCGAAGGAGCATATCAAGCACATCGAGTCGAGGGGCCTGAAGCCGAAGATAAGCAGCACCCTCGAAGATGTCATCGGCGGAGCAGACGTGCTATATGTGACTCGCATACAGAAGGAGCGATTCCCCGACCCTGCGGAGTATCAGAAGGTCGCGGGCGCGTACACAATAAACAGCGCACTCCTGAGAGATGTGGGAGAAGACCTGGTCATCATGCACCCTCTGCCACGGGTGAACGAGATAAGTCCCGATGTGGACGAGACCGGGCATGCGAGGTACTTCGAGCAGGCGTTCAACGGGGTGCCGGTCAGGATGGCTTTGCTGTCGATAGTTCTGGGGGGAGTCGAATGAAGGAATTCAAGGTGACCCCGATAAGGAACGGCACGGTGATCGACCACATCGAGGTGGGGATGGCCCTCAAGGTATTGCGCATCATCGGCGTCAGGGGCGATGTCAGCTTCACAGTCAGCGTATTGATGCATGTCCCGAGCAAGAAAGGGAGCTGGAAGGACATCGTCAAGATAGAGGATCGCGAACTCGACCCCAAGGAGCTCGACAAGATAGCCCTCGTATCACCTGATGCGACCATCAACATCATCAGGGATTACAACGTCGCCGAGAAGTTCGTCGTCGAGGTCCCCGACAGGGTGAAGGGCATAATGAGCTGCTCCAACCCGGGATGCATCACGAACAAGAACGAACCCGTCGAGCCCGAGTTCGTAGTCGAGACCAAGAAGCCTCCGGCGCTGCGTTGTGTCTACTGCGACCGGATGACGACCGACATCGCGGAGAACCTGGTGTAGTCTCCCGAGGAGGCGATGTCAGTGCGTCTGCGCTTCGAACCGTTGGCCTGCGTGGCCTGCGGATTGTGCGAGATGGCGTGTAGCCTGCATAGGGACGGCGTGCTCACGCCCATGTCATCCAGCGTGATACTGCATTCCGAGGACAAGGCGGACTACTTCGGACTCGTGCTGAAGAGCGCTTCCGAGGGACTTGTATTCGTCCGGCCCGAGGGCGTGACGATGGGTCAGCAGGCCGCTGACAGCGGCGGTCCGGGGGCGAAGCCTATACTCCTGAGGGAGCCGTGCGACCTCTGTGACGGCGACCCGAAGTGCGCCACGGTATGCCCGACTGGCTGCATAACGGTGGAGGCCTGAGATGTATCTGGCGAACGGCCGGTACGCTGTGATCGACCTGTCATCTGGGGATGTGCAGGAACACGAGCTCCCGGAGACATACGTGTCGAGTCCGCAGGAAGCCTTCTCTCAGGTGGACGCGGCTCTATCCGACGCAGGCGGCGCCGGACTCGCCGTCTCGTCCGGCACCTTGACCGGAAGCATGATGCCCGCGTCCTGCGCAGGTTTCATTAGGCTCGCGCGCGCAGGGCAGGACGGCTCGAGGATCTGTCCGTTGACTGGCTTCATGGGTGTGGAACTCAAGTTGACAGGGTTCGACTTCGTGGTGATTACCGGGAAGGCCGACAATGACGGATACGTCTGGATTCGGGACGGGATCGTTGAGTTCGTGCAGTCGCCTGAGATGGGCGCCCTCGAGTCATGGAAGCGCACAGACACGATACGCTCGGATCAGGGTGACGGCAAGATACAGGTCATCGCGGGCGGCCCGTGGGGTCAGCAAGGGCTCGCGACATCGCAGCTGACGATGAATTTCTGGGGCGGCGAGGACACTATCGGTGCGGCGGCGGAGCTCGGGAGGATGGGCCTGTCAGCGATTGCGTTCCGGGGCATGGGCGAGCTCGAGCTGAACGACCCTGAAGGCCACCTCACAAAATCATCCGCGCTGATGCGCTCACAACTATCGTCGTTGGGAGCGAACGACGGCCTCGCCTCCTTCTCAGAGGTGGCGGGCAGAGACGATTTCAAAGAGCTGCGCCACAGGAATGTCGGCTGCTATGCCTGTCCGTTCCCGTGCAGGAGTTACTACAAGGTGCGCGAGAGTCCGAGCGTGATGACCCTCGAGGACAGGGAACCAGGGTACCTCGCATACGACATCCCCGCGGTGGAGATGATGACGTCGATCGGCATGAGCGCACGGGAGACGATCGAATCCCTCACGTTGTGCGCAAGGTATGGGGCGGAGCCCATGGCAGCCGTCTCCGGTCTGCGAGCAGAAGGTGGAGTGGCAGATGCCCCCGCACTCGAAGCCCTGCTCAA
>JBFEPA010000118.1:0-3745 GCA_041550275.1 Thermoplasmata archaeon
CCTGTCCGTCTTGAATATCCAGACGGTGACGGCCATCATCACCACGGCGAACGCGGTGACATACACCAGTCCACCGGCGACAAGGGCGTAGTCGTCGAACATCAACGCGCGCATCGCCATCATCGGATGCGAGAATGGTATTGCGAAGACCAGCACCTGCGCCGCAACGGGGAGTGTATGGAAGTCCTTGAACATTAGGAGGAACATCGGTATCATCGCCATTATCACGATCGGCATCGTGAGGGTCTGTGCTGACTTGTAGTTCTTAGCGAACGTGCCGAGGACCATGCACAATGCCAAGGCTGCGAGGAGGGTGATGAACAACGACGCCCCGACGATAGCATAATCGAAAGTGCCAAGGGTCAGGCCGAACTCCGCGAGGTCTATGTTCGACGAGGAGCCAAGCGCTCCCATGTAGTAGCTCATGCCGACCATGTATATCGCAGCCATGAGCAGCCCCACAACCGCGCTCGCTGCCAGCTTGCCCGTGACGATCGAACCGCGCTTGACCGGCAGTGTCAGCAGCGTCTCGAGCGTCTTGTTCTCCTTCTCCATGCCCATTGAGGATATCACGGTGCCGCCTGCCGCCATGATAAGCATCATAATTACGATCGGCATCATCAACGACTGCGTGGATGTTAACGAGCTGATATCGCCAGGCGACACGCCATCCATCTCGAAGTCCCCCAGCATCGTTGTTTCGTCAGTCGCCGTTGGCGTCAATGCGAAGGAGGCGTTAGTCGTCGAGTTCATTTCGATTAGCGTCATCGATATGTCCCGGTTCACAAGCCACAGGAGGCTCTCGACCGCCGCCGAGGACACGGAATCCAACAATCCCGTGCCCTTCATGATCCAGTAGACGCGGATGGTTCCGGACTCATCGGCATAGATACGTTCGGTGAAGTTGGAGGGTATCTGGAGTACTGCGACACCCCCCTCGCCGTCGACGGTCACGATTGCGTCGTCAACATCTGTGCCATTGTAGACCACGTCCGCATACTCTGAGACGGTCTCGACTGCGAGTAGTCCCAAGTCTCCTCCGTCGTCGTTTATCAGCCCGACTATCGGCGGCCGCGCCGCCTGTTCCTCGACGCCACCAATCATGCCGCCCATCCCACCGAACAGGGCCGCCAGGAATACCACTGGCAGAATTGTTGACTTCGTGAGCATCTCCCGCAGTTCCTTTCGAAGAATGTTCAGTGTGCTGTTCACTTGATCACCCTCGTGAACACCTCTTCGATGTTGTCAGCACCATGCCGATCCTTCAGCTCGGTAGGCGTGCCCAGCTCGACTATGGCTCCGTCGTTAATCAACGCTATCCGGTCGCACATGAGCTCCACCTCGAGCATGTTATGCGACGAGAGCAGGACGGTGGTTCCCGCCTTCGAGGTCTTCTTGACAATGCGCCTTATCTCCTGGGCGTTAACGACGTCCAGCCCAGAGGTCAGCTCGTCCAGTATTGCGACCCTGGGCTCGATCATAAGTGCCCTCGCAACGAGCAATCTTCTGGTCATTCCCTTGCTGTAGGTGTCCACCTTGTCGTCCATCCTGTCGGCAAGGTTCGCAATGGTCGCTCCTTTCGATATGATCTCGCGGACTGATGAGGAATCGTCCGAGAAAAAATTGGCGATGAACTCGAGGTACTCGTTCCCGGTTAGGTTCTTGTACGCCCCCGCGTCCTCAGGAAGGTAGCTCAGGATCTTCCTCGCTTCGTGAGGGTCCTTTGCGATATCGATGCCAAACATCCTGATAGACCCGTTAGTAATCCTCAGAATTGTCGAGATTATCCTGAGGGCGGTCGTCTTGCCAGCGCCATTAGGACCGATGAGTCCAAAGACCTCCCCCTCATTGACATCGAACGAGATGCCCTTCAACGCGCGGAACCGTCCGTAGTCCTTGATGAGCCCCTCGACTTCGAGGGCGCGCTGTCCCGCGCCGCTATGCTCTTCTGAGACGGTGGTCATGGAGTTCATCGATAGCAACACACCAAGCTATTTACAGTTAACGCTGGAGCACCGCTATCCCAATGCAGTCAAGGCGCGTGGTCGATACTATCCAGTTCAATAGCTGTCAGCGTAGGATGAGAGTATGACCAGCGCGGTCAGAGTGATCCACGGATACTTGCCAGGCGCAGGCCGATCAGACTTGTGCCAGAACCCATCCTTCGACCGGGCGTCCAATAGCCAGCGTATGGGCCTCTCCATCCTCTCGTCATCCCTGCCGTAGCCCATGCTCGTCAATACCTCTAGGGCGCATAGGCCGCTGCCGAAGTAGGTCGGGTATCGGATTGCGGTCCAGTTGCTCTCCGACTGGTAGAATGATGAGTGATAATTGCGTTTGAAGAAGCCATCTAGGAAGAAATCTGCGCCTCTCCTAGCTTCCTGGGATGATATCAGCCGTGAGCTCCAGCAAAGACCCCTCACCACCATCATAGTGCTCCACAGACAGCTAGGCACGTCCGCATACTCGTCAGAATCGTACGGCGGTCTTTCATCGCTCTCTAGCAACTTCCAGAACTCGCTCGAGCGCATGTGCTTGTATTGTGGGAGATAGCGCATGTCCTGGACATACGGTATGTTCCATCCTCCGTCCTTCCTCTGGGCGCTGAGCAGCCACTGGATGAGCTTCTGCGTCCTCGGATCATCTTCTCTGCCAAACTGAATCAGGTTTCGAAGCGCATACCCGTTATAGTGCGGTGTGGGAAACGCATTAGTTAGTGGCCCCGGGATGTAGCCATCGGCTGTCTGCCATCCGAATATGCGCTCCAGGACATTGCCTACGCGTCCCTCGTCGCCCCCGGTGTGGAACTCCCCCAGAGTGTGCAGATTCCTCAGCATCGTTATGTAGGTCCACCCGACGGGCGGTCCTGGACCATGCTCTTCCGCCATTCTTCTCCGCGCTGAGATCGGCCAAGTGCCATCCTCCCTCAACGATTCGAGAAGACGCCGACGCGCCGGCAACTCGCGGCATTTCTCGGCAGCATGGATGAATGCGGGATCGTCCTCGTCTTTCTTCATAAGGTCCTTGATCATCCACAACCGCACCGCCGGGTTGGCCACCTGGAAGAGCTTTCGTGTGGATATCTCGACAACGTTTCTTATCTCCGCCTGCATCAGGTTCAACTGCTTGCAGTGAGTTGCACAGTGAATATCTTTTTGCCATCGTCAAGTGCCTTCGGAACACACAAGAGTGCACATGGATGTCCCAAGAGCGAATCCCTCGTTCAGAACAACTCCGCGTAACGCGTTAACGAGCTGAGGGCGAGCTCGGTTATCCACTGGTCTTTCTCAGGGTTAGGCCTGTCCGTCCTGTACCAGAAGCCGTCCTTGGCCCGCGCGTTCATGAGCCATCTGATTGGCGCGTCCATGCGTTCGTCATTCGGGCCATACCCCATGTTGGTCAGCACTTCCAGCGCAAACAGGCCACTGCCCCTGAACGCTGGATACTTCAGCTTTGTCCAATGCCTTTCCGATTGATGGTATGACGGGTGGTAGTTTCTCTTGAAGAACCTATCCAGCATGAAATCCGCAGCGTTTCTAGCTTCACGACATCTGATGAGCGATTTGTCCCAGTACAACCCTCTCAGGACCGTCAGAGTGGTCCATATGCAGCTCGGGACGTGCTGGTAATCGTCTGGGTCATACGGTGGGCGCTCGTCGCTCTCCACCAGGTCCCTGAACTCCCAATTCCTCAGGTGCGAGTACTGCGGGAGATAGCGCACGTCCTGGATGTATGGCAAGATCCA
>JBFEPA010000119.1:0-3682 GCA_041550275.1 Thermoplasmata archaeon
CGTCAAGATCGCGAGGTCATACACGAAGAAGCCTTGGCTGTTGTCGTACAAGACTGCTTTCCATGGAAGGACGATCCTGGACATATCCCTCACTGCGAAGGAGAAGCCCTACAGGGAGGGATTCGGTCCACTGCTGTCGCATGTCCAGCATCTGGATTTTGCCTACTGCTACCGCTGTCCGCTGAAGCTCGAGTATCCGTCGTGCAACCTAGCGTGCGCGGACACCATTCGGACAATCGTGCAGACGCCGCCGCTCGAAGGCAATGTGGCCTGCCTTGTCGCAGAGCCTATCCAGGGAGAGGGCGGCTTCATCAACCCACCACCTGGTTACTGGGAGAAGGTCACCAAGATATGCAAGGACAACGGGATAGTCTTCATCGATGACGAGGTGCAGACGGGCTTCGGCCGCACGGGCAAGATGTTCGGCATCCAGCATTGGAAGGCCGACCCGGACATGCTGGTCTCTGGCAAGGGCCTGTCGCTGGGCATGCCGCTCGGTGGCGTCACAGGCAAGGACGAGATCATGTCGACGCCTGGACCCGCAAGCCTCGGCGGCACTTTCGGAGGCAACCCAGTCTGCTGCGCTGGTGCCCTGGCATCGATCAAGCTGACCAAGAAGGCCCTGCCGAACACCAAGATGATCCACAATGTGGAGAAGAAGCGCCTCGAGGAGTGGAAGAAGCGCTTCGAGGTCGTCGGCGATGTGCGTGGGCTCGGTGCGATGATGGGCATGGAACTTGTGAAGAAGAAGAGCTCCAAGGAACCGGCTCCCGAACTGGCGAGGAACATACAGCTAGCGTGTTTCAAGAAAGGCCTGTACATCCTTACCGCAGGACAGTTCAACAACGTCATCCGTCTCCACCCTCCCCTGATCATCAAGCAGGGACTGCTGGAGACGGGATTGGACATACTCGAGGGAGCGGTCGCAGAGGAGACGAAGAAGGCCGGCCTCGAGTGAGCCTTGCTCAGAGCCAAACCGTTTGCCAAACCCATTGCGTTTCCTCCTTCTTACGAGGCGTCGACGCCACTAGACCCATGTTCAAGGCGCAGGCGCTCCGATTGTCGATGCGGCTGTTCGAACACAGCACCCGTAGGCGTCTATCCAGAATATTATAATCAATTCTGTAACAAATTATTCTACGACGGAGCCAGAATCAAAACCTATATACAGATGAAGAACATACACCGCAAATAGGGCCACAATCACTGGTACATTGGCGAATTTCGGGCCAAAAAGCTGGAAAACATACGAACAAAGTGCATTGGCTCGATCGTTGTGTCGCGAACGATGGCATCGTGGGGGAGGGTCGACGCCGCGCCCGAATCGCGCCTGCCTTCTCAGAATGCAGCATGATGTCTCGTGGTGCACACGCTCGCCTGGTGCGATGCATTTGGTGGCCGATGGATAGCGCAGTTTGAAGGAGATTAGAGAGTATGGCTCTACTACCCGAGGTAAAGAAGGATTACGGAAGGATCCAGAACTACGTGAATGGCGAATGGGTCGAATCGACCTCATCCAATGACCTGGACATCGAGAACCCAACGACTGGTGGCATCATCGGCAAAGTGCCGATGTCGACAGCGGAAGAAACGAAGGCCGCCATCGACGCTGCCCAGGATGCTTGGGAGGCATGGAGGGAGACGCCGCCAATCTCGAGAGCAAGGATATTCTTCAGGCTCAAGGAACTGATGGAACAGAACTACGAGGAAACCGCCAGGATAATGGTTCAGGAGCAGGGCAAGACGATCGACGAGGCCAGGGGAGAGACGAGAAGGGCCATAGAGAACGTCGAGGTCGCAGCGGGTATCCCATCCCTGATGATGGGCTACAACCTGGAGGATGGCGCTGCCTCGGGCATCGACGAAGATGCGGTCATATCACCTCTCGGTGTCTTCGGCTGCATCGCCCCGTTCAACTTCCCCGCGATGATACCGTATTGGTTCTGGCCCTACGCGGTCGCGAGCGGCAACTGCTACGTTATCAAATCGTCCAGCCAGGTTCCTCTCACGCAGTGGAACCTGTTCTCGATGATTGACAAGGCGGGATTTCCACCGGGCGTGATCAACCTGGTCAACGGAAGCCGTGAGGTCTCGGACACGATGATGGACCATCCGGACATGAAGGGCATATCGTTCGTCGGGTCGACACCAGTTGCGAGGTACATCTACAAGAAGTGCGGCGAGAACGCTAAGCGCGTGCAGGCCCAGGGCGGTGCGAAGAACTCGCTCGTAGTCATGCCTGACGCCAACCTCCCGAGAACCATCTCTAACATGCTCGCCTCGTTCTACGGCTGTGCTGGCCAGAGATGTCTCGCGGGTTCGAACCTCGTGGCTGTCGGCGACATCGCCGACCCACTGCTCGAGAAGTTCGTCGAGACTTCAAAGAAGATCAAGATGGGCTACGGTCTCGACGAGAACGTCAACATGGGCCCTGTGGTGTCTGCGAAGGCCAAGAAGAAGGTGATTGAGTACATCGACAGTGCCGAGGCCGCAGGCGCAAAACTGCTCATCGACGGCAGAGGTGCGAAGGTCTCTGGCTACGAGAAGGGACACTTCGTCGGACCGACGGTCATCGACGGCGTCACTCCGGACATGAAGGTCGCCAAGGAGGAGATATTCGGCCCAGTCGTCTCTTACCTGAGGATGGATACGCTTGACGATGCGATTGAGTTCATCCACAAGAGTCCGTTCGGAAACGCGGCATCGATATACACACAGAGCGGCAGGGATGCTAGGGACTTCCGGTACAAGGTGCAATGCGGCAATATTGGCATAAACATCGGAATCGTTGCCGCGATGGCGTACTTCCCATTCGCCGGATATAAGGACTCGTTCTTCGGCGACTTGCACGGACAGGGCCGTGACGCTATCTCCTTCTTCACGGACAGGAAGGTAGTGATCACCAGGTGGTTCTGATGGTTGAGGCTGACTTCCCGGAGTGCACCACATTCGGCTCGGTTATACGGTTCGCCCTCGAGCTGGAGAAGGTCTCAGCTGCCGTGTACGACGAGCTCGCCGCGAAGGAGTGCCTTTCCTCCGCCCACGACGCCTTCAAGACGCTGTCCGCAGCGCACAAGAAGCGCAGCGACATCCTCGAACACACACGCAGGGAGAAGCTGAACGAGATGATCCTCGAGCCCATCCAGGACATGGACAGCTCCAAGTATGTCCTGGAGACGAAGGTGCCGGAGCCCATCGACATCGCTGGGGCCAAGGCGTTCGCCTCCGAGATGGAGGCCAGGTCCGCGGGATTCTACTCCGACGCCTCCAAGATCGCCAAGATGCTACTTGCAGAGGCTGCGAGGATCCTCGACAAGATGGGCAAGGAGAGCGAGGCCAACAGGACGAAGCTCGAGGCGCTGTAGCCACGCGTCAGGCCCGTCGCCTAAACCCGACAAACCTCTTCAGTCGTCGATTTCTGATTCTATTCCCTCGAGAACAGGTCAGGGTAGAGCTTCTTCGATGCGATCACGCCGATTGCGATGAGCGCGATCGGGATGATGAAGACTCCCCAGTCTGGACTCTGCGCTGTCTCCATGATGGCGCCTGAGAGATAGAGTCCTCCCTGATGGAACGGCGAAAGCAGTGCGATGCCGCCTCCGTAGTCGTCGTACATGTTGCCGTATGTCTCCACCTTCAGCCACATGTCCATGACGAACGACAGCCATTCGAACACCGTCAG
>JBFEPA010000120.1:0-3578 GCA_041550275.1 Thermoplasmata archaeon
CGGGTTCGCCGGGGCCGCGTACAAGCTCGGCCTGGCGTACTATGGCATCATGGCCTTCGGGACCGGGTTCATGGCCATCTCGTTCTACCTGATCGGGAGGAAGGTCTGGCGCCTGGGCAAGGAGCACGGGTACATCACGCCCCCCGAGCTGATAGGCGAGAGGTTCAAGTCGGACGGCCTCAGGTTGGTCTTCCTATCGGTAATGGTCGTCTTCACGCTCCCGTACCTGGCGACACAGGCTGTCGGCGGCGGCATAGCCATCAACCAGCTGACTGAAGGTGAGGTTTCCTACGAGCTCGGGGCTGTCATCGTGACGGCTGTCATATTGGTGTATGTGACCGTCGGTGGCATGCGAGCGGACGCATACACGGATGTGCTCCAGGGAGTCCTGATGCTGGTTACGATGCTCGCAGCGGTGGGAATCGTGTCCGCCGGCCTGGGAGGGTTCACCGAGGCGAACTCCAGGCTCGCAGAAGCGTTCCCCGACCTCGTGACCAGAGCGACCTTCACCCCTGAGATTTGGATCAGCTACATGGTCCTCTGGACCATGTGCGACCCGATGTTCCCGCAACTGTTCTCAAGGTTCTATGCTGCCCGGGACGAGCGATCCATCAAGATATCGATGATCATGTACGCGCCGATGACGGCCCTGCTGTTCCTGCTGCCCGTACTCATCGGCGCATGGGGGGTTCTAGAGTTCCCCGACCTGACGGGCAAGGAACCTGACAACATACTCCCGATGATGGTCGACCGGTTCGCCCCCTCATGGGTGCTTGGCATAATGCTGTCCGGGGCGTTCGCGGCCCTTATGTCGACCGCTGACTCACAGCTGCTTGTGCTGAGCTCTATGCTCACGCGGGATGTTTACAGAAGATGGCTGAAGAGGAGCGCGAGCGCAAGTCAGGAGTTCGTCGTTGGCAAGATCCTCGTCGTCGTCCTGGCATTGCTGGGCTTGGGACTCGCCCTGACGTCGGTCGAGACGATATTCGAAACGCTGACTAAGACCACGTTCACTGGGCTCGCGGTGTTGTTCCCCACCACTGTCGCGGCGCTATATTGGAGGAGAGTGACGAAATGGGGATGCATCGCGTCGATCGTCGCAGGTGAGATGACCTACGCTGGGTTTTACTTCGGCGTCATCCCGGCTAGCGCCAAGTTCGGGTTCCTAGAGGTCATGCCTGTCGTCGCTGTGTCGGTCGTAGTCCTGATAGCCGTGACCCTGCTGACGAAGCCTGGACAAGAGAGAATCGATGCTCAAGGCGCAGCGACGTAGACTGCCCAGCGAGCGCTGCCCAGGAACCCTAGTTGAGGGCCAGCTACCTCGCGCATTTCCGCAACGACTCAGATTCGCGTTTGCCATGTGGAATGCCATGACCTATGGACATGCGACGATGATGGCCGGCGCCCAGAGTGAAATCCGGAGACACTTGCACAGCCAAAGGCCCATTCTACCCCTTGGTCATGAGGAATACCCTGTAGTCCATATTGTGCTGGAGGAACTCTGGCCAATCCCACTTCTTCGTGTTCACCAGCGCCCTTACCTGCTGCGTCAGATCGACCTGTCCTGTGATTATCAGCCCGACGCTGAGGGCCAAGCTCGAGAACTCGTTCACGGCCATCGCCCCCGCGATGCATTGCTCCCAATGCTCATCACCTGTGCATCGCGCGGTCCTGAATGCGTCGGAGATGGCCACCTTGGCCCCAGGCCGGACGATGCGGGCGACCTCCCTCAGCGCGGTGCACTTGTCCGGGAGCAAGTTGATCGTCGCCTGGCTCAGGACGACATCCACAGCCCTGTTCCTGAGGGGTATCCTCTCCAGGTCGGCCCTGATGAACTCGACATCCTGGCCTGCGAACCGCTCTTGTCCGGATATGCCTCTCGCAACGCACAGACCGGGGGACGAGAAATCGATTCCTATCATCGTCTTGGGAGAGGAAAACTCGAGCGCCCTGAAGGCCAGGCTACCCGTGCCTATCCCCAGGTCCACTACGACCTTGCCCGTGAGTGGTCCCACCATCGACAGGAGCGGGTCGGCCACCATGGAAAGGGATTTGCGCCTGCCGGTCGCCGCGTGCTCGTCCTGCCCCTTCCACTGGTCGTCGTACTTGGCCATCGTGCGGGCCTTGAGGGAATCCGGGCCCCTGCAGCTCCCGTCGCATCTGTGTTCCGCGGTTTCACTCTCCACTCAGCGCGACGTGCATCGCATCCCATGGATAAAAGAGAGTGTTTTAGTATGCGCCGTGCGTATCCCGAGGCGGAAGGATTCTGAGCGATGTAAGGAGCTAGGATATCTCATGACTGCACTCAGACCCATCACTGTCCGGAAGATGGTGTCGCCCTCGTTGTACATCCAGGGCAAAGGCGCGCTCCACCATCTGGGCCAGAAGGCGTTCCCTTACGGAGATAAGGCGTATGTGGTCGGGGGCAGGATCGCCCTGTCGGTCGCTGGAGACAAGATCAGGAAATCCCTGGTATCGAACGGTATCGAGACCGTAGGATGGAGCGACACGGTCAAGGAATGCACCCACGGAGTCATAGACCGGCTCGCCGAGGAGGGCAGGCACGTGAGACCTCACTTCGTCATCGGCGTCGGAGGTGGCAGGGCGGTCGACACCGCGAAGGCGGTCGCGTGGAGGCTCAAGCTTCCCTCGATCACGGTCGGGACGCAGTGCGCCACCAACGCGGACGCCAGCGCCGAGTCGGTGGTGTACACAGAAGACCACAGGTTCCTCGAGGCGGTCACCCTGCCTCGGAACCCAGTGCTGGTCATAGAAGACACGGAGATCATATTCAAGGCCCCCGAGAAGTACATCATCTGGGGCATGGGAGACGCGCTGTCGACCAAGTTCGAGGCGGAGGCGTATGCAAAGGCCCGCGAGAAGAGAAAAGACGCCGAGGTGCCTCCGTTCACAGCGCTTGCATTGGCGAACGCCTGCTTCAGGAGCCTGATGGAGCACGGGCCGAAAGCGCTTGCGGACATCAGGAGCGGCAATCACTCACCCGAAGTCGACGAGGTGATCGAGGCGGTAAAGCTCTCGAGTGCGATGGCCTTCGAGAATACAGGTTGCGCCCTCGCACACGCGCTCCACAACGGCCTGACGAGGACAGGGCAGGCGAAGGGGGAGCACGGGGAGCTGGTGGCATTCGGCACGCTGGTCCAGATGGTCTACGAGAATCGTCCTGGAGATGAGGTGCGACGCGTGTTCGAGTGGTGCGAGAAGATCGGTCTGCCCACCTCGGTCACGGCCTTCGGGGACTTCACGAAGGCGGCTCTGAGGGCGGCCGCGGAGCATGCGGCGGAGAAGGACTGGAACAGCAGGAACATGCCGGACAGGGTCAAGCCGTCCAAGGTCCTCGAAGCGATGGACAGGGTGGAGAAGAGAGCCTTCTAGACGCTCTCAGGCTGGCACGTGCTCGTGGTGCCAGAACGGCCTCTTGAGCACGCTGAACCTGTGCCTCGATATCAACGTACCAGCGACGATCACGCCTGCGAAATCGAATATGAGGTCGCCGGCCGTGTCCACGCCCGGATGGAAATTTGTCCAACCGAAGAGCATGTCGGTGAAGAATTCCGTGA
>JBFEPA010000121.1:0-3524 GCA_041550275.1 Thermoplasmata archaeon
GCTCGCTCCTGCTGGATATTAAAAAAAAGGGGGGAGGTTATCCTGATTGATGAGTCGAGGAATAAAGTAGTTAGAGTGCATCCCATCCCGTTCTGACTACTTCTTCAGATATTCTTCCTCGTAGGCTCTTATTGTTGCGAGTGACTGCTCCGCGTGCTCGAACTTCTTCATCCTGTCCACGACGAGTTCGAGGCGCGAGTAGATCAGGTCCCGTATTCCAACGCGTATGGCTTCTGAGCGCGACGGGAAGTCGTCGATCTCGACAAGGAAATCGAGCGCCCGAAGGTGTCTCTCCGGTATTCGTATGGTTATCTTCTCGCTCTCTTTCTCCATCGGTCGTCGCCCCGTGCGTAAAGCGCCATCTCCCCGATGGCACTTATACCTCTTTTGCCTTACGCTTGTCGGACATTTCCCTTATAAAATTGTAAATATATAAAACTTGGGTCTATTAACGTCACTGAGTGAAAAACTCCATCAAACAATGGCGTCCACAGCGTCCGGACTGCAATCCGAAAAACGATTTATATGGAGTGCATGATAGGGTGGTTCACATCGCGTTCGCGGTGACTTGAACCCGACTTAGCTCAGACTGGCTAGAGCGGCTGACTGTAGTATGGAAATCGGCACGACCGATCTCAGTCGCCGAAATCAGCAGGCCCCCGGTTCAAATCCGGGAGTCGGGACCATCCCCATCTGTCGGTGCGTCGTCACGTCCTCTTGAGACGATGTGCCTGGTCCGGGGTGATGACTTCCTTGTTCTTCTCCAGCATCGCCAGCTCCCGCTTGTCGAATGCTCTCGGATCGACGGAGATGATCAGCTTCGTAGCATTGGCCATGGCTGTCTCCGCCCACCTCTCGATCGCCTTCAGCGTTCGCGGGAAGTCGTTGCTGGTAACGAGATACTCGATCCCATCGACTATGATGACCCCATGTTCCGATCGCTCCATGAAATTCACGAGCGTGTCCGTTAGCAGGCTCAGCTTCGCTGGGTCGAGGTTGTCTTTGCCAGGAACGGTCGAGAGCCATACGATCGGCGTCGTCTGCAGGTAGAACCCGGACCTGAGGTCGTTCGGATAGCGCCGTGTCACTATCAGCCCCTGTGCCCTGCTGGCGTACTTCGTGCATTCTCGACACGGGCAGGGCAGCCCGCACGAGCCGCAGTCCAGGCTCTCGCAAGGGAAGCTCTCGTCGTTCTCGCAGTCGAAGCACCGTCCCCTCAGAATGTCGACGAACATGTCGAAGGCGAGGTGGGACTTTTCCTCCTCGACGATGTAGACACGTCTGTTCAGCAGCTTGTATGACGCCTTGCTGCTCGATATCGTCGCCTCCATCTTGGGCTCCCTCAGAACCATCTGCCCTCTCGCTATGGATATTGCGAAGATCAGGCCAGAGGCGGCGATCCCAATGACGATGGAGAGCGAAGCGATAGATATGTCGTCAGTTCTGGACCACACTTCCCCATCGGTCCGGAATAGATAGGGGACCGCGCTGAGCGCGAAGACCCAGAGTCCGACGAGGTAGATGAATCCGGACCTGCGCTGCCCAGGAGTAGCCCGTCCGATCGGCATCACGATGAAGCACATCGCGATGATCATCATCGCCAACGGGTACAGGACCATCAGCTTGGTACCGAAAGGCGATATCTCAACGCCGTCTGTGAGTTGGATCTCCACCAGCGACCCGAGCGCAACGGCGACCGCTGGACCTGCGACCAACAGCAGGCCGTATCTGTTCAGAGGCCTGAGCCCTATCCTTCGCTCTATCGGGAACACCATCGTGAGCTGCCACAGGAAAGTCTCCGAAAGAAGGACTGAGAAGACGAATGTCATACCAACAGTCTGCGCGACCTCGGGTCTGTCGGGCTCGACAAGTGGATACATCGCCCCGGTGATGAGCGCGACAAAAGTGCCCCACATCGCCAGAAGGAACAGCATCGCTGCGCTGGACTTCGGATTCGACATCAGGGCCAACAGCCCTGCACCAAGGCATATCGCCCCAGCAGCCAACGATGCAATCCACAGAACCGCTATCATCGCTCTCTACCCTTTTGCATCCCGTCGAAAGCGCCCAGCTTGAAGCTGTTGTAGACAATGGTGGCAGTCTGTGGCCGCCGGTCAGGCGGTCGTGGCTGCTCTGACTGCTTCCAGGAGGCGCTCGACCTGGAACGGCTTCGCGACGAAGTCTATCGCTCCGGCGCGCATCGCCTCCTTCCTGAGCGCTTCCTTGACGAGGGCGCTGACAACGATTATCTTCGCACTCGGGTCGAGTTCGATGATCTTCGTGATTGCGGAGAGGCCGTCCATGCCCGGCATGAGTATGTCCATCAGAACGATGCCAGGCTTCAACGCCTTGTACTTCTCAATGGCCTCAAGACCGTTGGCTGCTTCCCCGACTATCTCGTGGTCGTGGCTCTCGAGGATGTCTCGAATCATCTCTCTTATGAACGGTGCGTCCTCGACGATCAGTACCTTCGCCATCCTAAGCCCTACCTGTCTACGCAACCACCGCGCTCTTCATCCCTTCAGTTGCAGACTGTTCTAGTGAAACGAATCCGTGCATATATAAGTTGGCCACTTCGATTCTCAATATGCGGATTCACTCCTCTGGGCGCATCCAGCGGAGCGTTGTGTCGCGAGCCGACTGACGTCAGCGGGCGTGAAAAGTCAAAGTGCCCCGGATGCCGAATGCCTACGGCATTCTGTCTGACAAATGGCTGTCGGTCTCCAGACCTGATAAGAAATAAATACTATGTACAGCATTAGTAACAATTGTCTGACACTCGTCGGACTGAAGGGATGGGCAATGGTACTTGGACTCCGCAGGCGGTCTGCTCAAGATGAGGATACCACTCAGGAAGGGGACCACGTACCCTACAAGTTGGCGTCCTACGAGCACGACAACGAGGGCAAGCGGTTCAAGTCGAGCGATGTCGTGTACAGCTTCTGGAGCGCGGCCAAGTACACACTGGTGCTTTCGATAATACTCTGGTGGCTTCCTCTGTTCGGTCAGATGATCGCGGGCTACGTCGGCGGCCGGAGGGCCGGCAGTCCATGGAAAGGGGTGGCTGCAGCGATAATCCCCGTAGTCTGCCTATACATAGTGGTGACCGGGTTCGACAGCGGCTTCTTCCCGTCACATCTGATGGGTGTTGCCATCGCCCCGGCAGCGGTTGCTGCCTCTGTCGGTGAGAGCATACCGTTCATCTCACCATACATTCACTTCTCGTCTGAGTACGTGGGCTCGTTCGTCGACGCCTTGGCAGGCTCGAGCCCTTACGGCATAAACACGTATGTCGTGACAGTCGCCTTCGCGTATGTCGGCGGCATCCTTGCTGAGCAGAGCCGGCGCGAGATCGAATACACCTCTGGCTCGGTCATGTCCAACACCACGGTACTGATGCCGAACGAGCAGCGTGGATTCCACCCGTACCCTGCGCCTTCACGTCCTGGCCTCGCTCACATGCTTGCGTCTCACATGCCGTGGTCGCATGAGCACGCGGCAGCCTATTCTCACCAGCACGTCCA
>JBFEPA010000122.1:0-3523 GCA_041550275.1 Thermoplasmata archaeon
GCAGCCTGGAGGTGGTGCTCGGCGCGATCGCCATCATAGGCGGCGTGCAGACGCTACGCAGGAGGAAATACAAGATGGCTGTGGCCGGCTCCATAGCTGCCATTGTCAGCCTCGGAGGCCTGATCATATCGCCGATCCTGGGAGCGGCTGCACTTGTGATAGCGTACAAGCGCAGAGATCAGTTCGATGAGTGAGCGAGAAAGCACATATCAGCGCATTCTCCCATCGGAGGAATGCTCTGGGAGAGCCGAAGCCTGCGAGAATGAGGTCGACGCGAATGACTGTTGGGCAACCCGGGCAAGGAAGCGGCCGTGGACGAAACACCCGCGTCGTCCTGATGATGTTCTTGCATGCTGGCAGCGCCCTTATAGCCCTTGGCGTCGCCATAGCGATCATCGGAGAGCCGGATTGGCGTTGGGGGCTTCTTGCTGTTGCCTTGGGAGTGGTGATTTGGCTGCGGATGTTCCGACGCATCGCTATTGAGATGAAGACGCCTCAGGAGAAGAAGCCGTAGGCTCACAGATGTGACCTTTGAGCTCTATCATGCGACCCATGATCCCAACCTGCGACAGACGGTTCTGATCGTGCGTATGAGTGCGCTCCTGCCTGAAGGGCATAGGCTGAAGACAGTTCCCAGGGCTATGAAAAATCCTATGTGGAACCCGAGGCCGAGACTGTACTCCGCTTTGACGATCCCGTCGTACAGCAGATAATCCACCCGTGCTACGGATATTGCGATGGCGTACACGGAACCGACCTGCAGTGCCCCGCCTATCGGGCTCCACCATGCGATGACCGCCCCGAAGATGAACACGAGCGCGGCTATCGAGGGCATGCTTGGGATGCCACTTCCGCCGAAGAAGTCCGTGACCGCGTATATGAGGGGGAAGAATTCCGGGGGGCCGACGAAATACAGGACTATGCCGGGCGGAGGGTGCACCGAGAATGTCTCCCTCACAAACCACGGGAGGAACGCCGAGACGAGCGAGAGAACGGCAAGGACCCTGCTGATACTGTTCGCCCGAAGCATCTCCAGTGCCTTTTGTCTATCCAATCCGAACCACCGCCTTAGAATCCTGAGGATGCGTGTTGTTCAAAGCCGTCGGAGGCTCATATTGGTACGCTTCGCGTTGTCGCAGAAGTCAACGCTGAATGCTTGTGTCTCTTGTGCTGGAGAACAACGCTTTGAATAGCAGGATCATGCCCTTAGCCCGGCCAAATAAGAATGAAAACCGAGCCTGATTTTATTGAACATCACTATATTCACCCGACCCCCCAGGGCAGCGATTTAACCTCCGGCCCAGACGTAATACGGCTGAGATGACCGCCCTCTTTCACGCTCAAAGCATGGAACATTTCGAGCGACCAGCTGCCACCCTCAGCGGGAGCGAGCCCCTCGCGATGGAAAGGGTCCTGAACACCTCTATCGTGCCGGTAGACAACATCATCGGTGGGTTCAGGCCGTCTACGACCACGCTGTTGGACTCGGACGCGCGGTACGCCTCCGAGCTGCTCCATGTCCTGTGCGTCCAAGCGCTGGAGGAGTTCGACGAGGAGGTTTTATGGATAGATGGGGGCAACGTGGTCGACCCTTACGTGATATCTGCCCTCTGCAAGCGCCGCGGGCTTGACAGTCGCGAGCTGCTCTCTATGGTCAATGTGGCGCGGGCGTTCACCGCATACCAACTCGCATCGCTGGTCGATGGGTTCCTCGACAGGGAGGCAAGGGAGAGCACCCCGTCCACGGTCATAATCTCGTCCATATCCGACATGTTCATGGACAATGATGTGAGGCGGTCGGAGGCGTATCAGCTCCTGAGGGGGTGCGCCAAGGAGATCGTGAGGGTCACGAGGGATAGCCAGACCATAACCGTGGTCACCTCCCACACGCCCGGTCGCGTGAAGCCGGACCCGCGGATCATGTCCGTTCTCTCCGACGCCTTCGATGTCTACGTGCAGATGCGATGTGTTAGAGACGGCATCGCAGTGCGCGTTCCCAGGGAGGCGCGGTCCACGAACTTCACGCCTGTGCCCTGGAGCCAGACGGTCTTGAACGATTTCATGGGGGGAATCTATGGGGAGGACTGTGCCCACATACCGCCTCGCGCTTGAGCGTATGGTGCAGCAGTGGAACGATTTCAGGAGAGCGCTGAGGAAGGACGACCGCGAGGCGTTCGAGGCGCTTATCAAGAGCGCACGGATGCACTCGTCCGCATCCACATATGCCATCAGCGTCGACCCCTCGGAGTCTGCGTTTCTGTCCATGCTGCTCGAGCACGAGAAGGAGCTCATGCGGCTCAGGAAGATGTTGCGCGAGGGCGACGGAGGAAACACAGAGGATGTGATGGGCGGCGGTGATACGGCCGAATGAGGGGCTGGATAACCGACATCTATCCCGACTACAACTCCAACGCGATGGTCTACTGGGTGAAGACCAACGGCGGCGCCCACAGGGTTGTCGACCGTGAGTTCCTGCCGAAGATATACGTCCATTCGTCGGCCGATAAGCTCGATGGACTCGAGAAGGTGCTACAGATACTCGACGCGGTCGACTGCATGGACAGGGAGTCGAAATGCCTGTGGCCTGCGGAACCGCCCAAGGATGTGCTCGGCATCACGATAAACGATTATTCGAGGGTCGAGGAAACCGCACGGACGATAGACAACCGTGGCAGGTACAGGGACTACGACCTGTTCGACGTTGATCTCAGGCTCAGCCAGAGATACCTCGTGGAGAAGGGGTTGTTCCCGATGGGGCAGGTAGAATTGTCGCCTAAGCCCACGATGCTAGACGATCCGTTCGAGATGGATTACGAGCTGCCGCCGCTGACAGCTGTCGAACTGCGGGCGACTACCAGCGGGAGGAAGGGGCTGGAGTCGTTCGGTGACACGCTCGTACGCGCGGAGGTCGGCTCAGACATCATCGACGGCGACGAGGAGCACATAATCCGCGAGGTGGAGAGGGAGGTTCAGAGGCAGGATCCAGACATCATATACACCAACGGAGGGGACGCGTTCCTGCTGCCATATCTGGACCACAGGGCGAACGCGCTCTGCATCGACCGTCCACGGCTGGGGAGGGATCGGCAGAGGAGGCCGAGCACGAAGGGAAAGTCGTACTTCACTTACGGAAGGATACTGTACAAACCCCCGTCGCAGAAGCTAGCTGGCAGGATACACCTCGACCGCGATAGCTCGTTCATGCTTGCGGAGGGCGACATCGGGGGGCTGATAGATCTTGTGCGCATAGCGCGCACGCCCATCCAGGAGATGGGAAGGTTGTCGCCTGGGAGCGCCATAAGCGCCATGGAGGTCAACCAGGCGCTCATGGACGGGTGCGCCATCATGTGGAAGAAGAACCTCCCGGAGAAGTTCAAGACGGCGACAGAGCTGATCGTCGCGGACCGCGGAGGGTTCATCTACGAGCCGCGGGTGGGCATATTCGACCGCGTGCTCGAGGTGGACTTCACCTCGCTGTATCCCAACATAATGACGCGCTTCAACATCTCCCCGGAGACCATCA
>JBFEPA010000123.1:0-3431 GCA_041550275.1 Thermoplasmata archaeon
ATCGCATACACGGAGGTGACCGTCACCGACAGCTCACCACACGTCAGCTTCACCATGTTTCCCGCCGTCCCTCACGAGGGCGAGCCGATACTGTTCAACGACACGACCGAATCGTTCGACGATGTCATTCTGCGGAACTGGACCGTCGATGAGGTCTTGATCAGCAGCGGTCTGGAGACATCGCTTACACAGGTCCTCGACGACGGCCCCCACTCTGTCACTCTGGAGGCCACGGACGACGATGGCTCAGTCTCGAACTACACATGCGAGTTCGAGGTGCTGTCCATGAGCCCGGATGCGACGTTAGTCGTTCCGCCGGCCGCCGACGAGGGCGCGAGCGTATTCTTCGAGGTGTTGGTCGACCAGTGGAACGGCGGTCCGTGGGACCCGATCGACAGTTACGGCTGGAACTTCTCATATGAGGGCGGCGAGTTCGTAGCCGATGTCGTCACGACATCCAACTCCACAAGCAAGGTGTTCGGCGCAGATGGCGACTCGAAGGAATACTCCATCGCAGTGCTCGTGACCGACGAGGACGGTGATTACACATTGTGCGTCGCCAACCTGACCGTCCTCGACAGCGGCCCTGATGCGTCACTCATGCTCTCCGATGACATTCCTGGCGAAGGCGTACCGTTCACATTCATCGCGACTGACTCGTTCGACGGCATCATCGATTGGTCGTGGAGCATTACTGGCCCAGAGGACTACAGCGAGTCATTCAACCTGACGGCGGAGGCGATGGCCGAGATGGAGTTCATCCTGCCGGACGGATCATATGTGATGGTGTTGGAGGTCGCCGAGGCAGATGGCGATACCGACGAGTATGAGCTTGACTTCGAAGTTGCGGAGCTTCCGCCGAGCGTCATGTTGACGACATTGCCCGACGATGGCATATTCCTCGAGTTCGAGGAGGCGGGGCTAACGACCGTCGTCGACAGCTACGACGACATCGCAGTCTACGAGTGGGACTTCATAGCATACGGCGGCGAGTTCGTTGTCGATGAGACGTCGGCGAGTGGCACCATATATCATATCTACAACTGGGCAGGCAACTACACGGTCAAGGTGCAGGTGACCGACGCCGATGGGACGTCTGCTATTGCGCTCGCAACCATAGAGATAGTCGACCGAGACCTCGAAGGGACATTCGACGATGTCATCGTCACCCGCGACAGTCCGGACAACACATCGACGATCACTTTCGACGCCGGCTACTTCGCGGAGACCTTCCCGGACATAGCGAGCGTCATTTGGGAGTACGGCGACGGTGGTCGGGAGGTACTCCTGGGCGCTCCATCTTCTGCGATGAAGCACACCTACGCTCCAGACCGCAATTACCAGGTGAACCTGACACTTACAGACGACGACGGCAACGTTCTGCGCATGAGCCAACAGCTGCTGCTCATCGAGCCGGAGATAGAGATCAAGTCTCCGACGGGCAACATGGTCATCAATCCCGGCATTCCGCTGAGGTTCTCCATAAGCGACGACTCCTTGCCCCTCGTCTCTGTCACATACTCGATCAACGGAGGCGCGCAGCAGAACTTCACCGTGCTGTACGAGATAGACACCACTGGCTGGTCAGATGGCACCTACTCAGTCGTCGTCCGCGCTGAGGACAGAGACGGAAACATCGCTGTTCTCAGAGACATCGATGTGACCATCGACAGCGAAACCCCACAGGTCATCCTGCTGTGGCTCACGAAGGAGACGTTCGCAGGCGACAGGATCAATGTGACGATCCAGGTCGAGGACGCGAATGTCGACCCACAGGGCGTGACGCTCATGGTACTGTTCCCGGGGCGGGACTCGCCAGTCTACCTGTTGATGCAGCCGTGTGGGGAAGACATGTTCTATGCCGTTGTGGACGTGCCCATGAGGACAGGGACGATCGAGTTCTGGTTCACGGTCGACGACCTTGCTGGCAACACAGTCACCACCGAGGTCTTCACAGCTTCCGTCAAGATGCATTTCATCGACGCTGCGTGGCCGTACCTGCTCGCGCTAGCGGTTGCGGCAGCGCTCGGGATCACCGCCTACTTCTTCCGCGAGCAGAAGACAGCAGTGGACGAGACATTCGTGATATACAACGATGGCCGCCTATTGGCCCACAGCACAAGGCGGCTCAAACCAGGCATGGACGACCAGATCCTGGGAAGCATGTTCGTGGCGATACAAGACTTCGTCATGGACTCCTTCAAGGAGGAGACGTCGTTCACCCTCCGGAAGCTTGACTTCGGAGAGAAGTCAGTCCTTGTCGAGAAGGGGGACAGGGTGTTCCTCGCCGCCGTCCTCCACGGCACGGCCTCGAAGAAGGTTGTCGCTCGGATGAAGGCAGTCGTCGACGAGATCGAAGAGCGCTTCAAGGAGCCACTGGCCGACTGGAACGGCGACCTCGACAGTATCAGAGGCGTAAACGACATAATGAAGAAGCTGTATTCGAGAGCGCCCGCATTCCCGGGCACCATGAAGTGAGACAGGGTGAGCTTGTTGGCATTACCCATCCCTGACACCATCACGTTGGCAGGAGTCACCTGCTTCTGCCTCCTGATGGCCGGAGCATCGTATTACAAGCGCATATTCGACCTTTCAGGCTCGCTCTCCGCCTTCGTCGTCGGCATGGTCATCGGCATCTGCGGCAGCGTTCTGTGGCTTCTGCTACTGCTCGTGTTCCTGGTGTCCAGCTTCGCGGCGACGAGATACCGGTTCGAGTGGAAGCGGGCGAAGGGCTTTCAGGAGGGCAGGAAAGGTGAGAGGAGCTGGAAGAACATCGCCGCCAACGGCGCGATCCCGACGCTCATAGCATTTGTCAGCTTCGTATCGGAGGTTCTGGCGAACGGCAATCCCGATGCTGACTTCTTCCCGAAGGATGTCGCCAGTTTCATGTTCGTCACGGCAGTCGCGGTAGCCGCTGCCGACACTGCGGCCAGCGAGATAGGCATTGTGGATCCAAGGGTTTATCTCATAACCACGTTCAAGCGGATAAAGCGAGGTACGGATGGTGGGATATCCCTCACAGGACAGCTGATAGCGTTCGTTGCTGCGGCGTACACGTCGGCTGTCGCGTACGTTCTCTTCGCGACCCTCGACACAGACCTGCTGGCCGGACCGCGCACACTTCTCATCCCGATGCTGTCCGGATTCCTCGGGTGCCAGGTGGACAGCATCATAGGGGCGACTTGGGAGAGAGGCGGCAAGATAGGCAAGCTCGGCAACAACTTCGTGTCGATAGCATTTGGCACGCTGATCGCGTTGATGTTCGCCCTCGGATCCCTCTGACATTCCCCCGGTCATGCCCGCAAGGACTCCAACGCGCGCGGAACATCCCCGATATCAGGCACGCACACGTCCGCATGTGTGGCGCAGCACGAATCTTCGGGTCCCACTAGGATTGCCCGCATACCTACGTCCATCGCTCCTTTGACATC
>JBFEPA010000124.1:0-3410 GCA_041550275.1 Thermoplasmata archaeon
CCGTCTGCATCCCTGCAGGCATCTCCACAACGCCTATCCAGGAACCGTCGCTCTGCCACTCCTCTCTGACGGTCTTGCCGAACTGCTTGAAGTCCTCAAAGCATCTGCCGTAGTTGTCGCCGGACATCTTGACGGCCATCTGCACCTTGTCGAACCGTATCGGTATGAGTGGCCTCAACGCGTCCATTATCGCGGGGACCTGCGCCTCGACCGTCTTGAACGGGTCGATGTGAACCTTCGCATCGTCCATGGCGGTCTCGATGCGCGTGACGGGATGAGGTCCTCCGGTCTGCGGGTTCATCGCGTTCCTGGCGATGTACTCTATGATCCTCTTGCGCTTGTTCTCCTGCATGATGCGCCTTTGGTCCGTCGTCAGCTGGACCTCCCCCTTCAGGACGATGGCTTTCGCCACCTCCAGAGGGTCCGTCGTGCCGAATATCTCCTGCACCTTCTCCTCGGATGCCCTGGTGCCTTTCTTGGCGTTCTTGAAAATCGTGTCGATGACCATGTGGTCTATGAGGTCGACCTCCTTGCCGTCTCTCATCTGCTGGACGACCTTGGGGTCGATCAGTATCTCGAAACTCTCGCCGTGAGATTCGTATCTAGCTACTATCGCATCGTCGAGGTCTACCATATGCTCCCGCTCAGCTCTCAAGCTTCTTCACGTAGGCTTCTACCTCGGCCTCCGTCAGCTTCCTGAAGTTCTCTTCCTTCCTGACGATGCCGATCTCGACCGCCTTCGTGCTAAGCTTGTCCTCCGTGGCCTTCGTGAGCGCCTTGAGCCCAAGCGTGACTGCCTCGTCCATGGACATGTCGTCCTCGTACTCCTCTTCGAAGACGTCCATTATGGCATTCTTGCCAGCGCCTATGGAGCCCGCCTTATACGCCACGAGAGCTCCGCTCGGGTCCGTCTCGAACAGGTGTGCTCCCGTCTCGTCGACACCTGCCACCAGCAGCGCCGTGCCGAAGGGCCTCACTCCGCCATACTGGGTGTAGTTCTGCTTGAAATCGCAGAGCCTCTTCACGAGGGTCTCTATGTCTATTCTCTCTGCGTATGTGACCTTGTTTATCTGGGCGACCACCCGTGCGTGGTCCACGAGCACCCTTGCATCTGCGACCAGCCCGGATGTAGCGCAGCCAATGTGCTCGTCTATCTGGAATATCTTCTCGATCGACTTCGACTCGATGAGCTTGCTCGCGATCCTCTTGTCGACGATGAGAGCCACGCCGTCCGCGAACTTGAGTCCGACGGTCGTCGTTCCTCTCTTGACTGCTTCACGGGCGTATTCGACCTGGAATAGCCTGCCATCGGGCGAGAATACCGTTATCGCGCGGTCGTACGCCATCTGTCCTGGCTGCATCTTGAATGACACCTCACCTGTCAATAGACATTCATAAGTCCAGCGCTGTCAGCTTTGGCCGGATTCGTCCTAAGGCGGTAAGCCGATATAAAGGTTTGTGGCGAACGGTTGCGGGTGATTCAGGCATCAGTCGTCAGTGTCGGCGAAGTCCTTGCCATCGCCGACGTAAAGCTCCTTCAGCGTGCGTATCGTCCCCGATGTCTTGAGGGTGGTGATCTCGCACCTCACGCCTCTCACCGAGCCGACCGATGTCAGCATCGCGATGGCAGCGTCCTTCATCGTATGCGGGACCTTCAGGATGCCCAGCCCTCGCTCGAAGACGGTCAACCTGAAATTGTCCCTCGCCGGCGACCCCCTTCCCGCGTCGAGCAGCGCTCCGACCATGTCGTGTCTGGTGACGTTCGTCTCGCACTCCACTCGAAAGGCGATGTACCTCCACTTGCCGCGGGCGGCCTTGCCTGTCATCGTCTGGATCAGCGCACGAAATCCTTGTCTTCTTTCTTCTGCGGCTGCCCCTTGTTGGCCGCCCTGAGGTTGGGCGTGTTGACCCCTGTGAGAACCACCATGACCCTCAGCAGCCCTTCGCTATCGTTGTCGACGCTGCATCCCCAGATGATCCTTGCGTTGGGGTTGATGCGGTCATTCACGAGTTCTGCTGCCTTCTCGGCCTCTGAGACGGTCATGTCCGGCCCGCCGACCACCCTGATGAGCGCTCCCCTCGCGGATGATAGGTCGATGTCTCCCAGCAGAGGTGACTCCAGTGCCTGGTCCACTGCCGCATCCACGCGGTCCTTCCGCGAGGTCTTGTTGTCCGCCTCGCCCATGCCGATCATGGCGACGCCGCCGTTCTTCATGATGGTCATGACATCGTTGAAATCGAGGTTCACCAGACCGGGCTTCGTCATTATTTCCGTCAGGCCCTTGATGGACTCCATCAGCACCTCGTCCGCAACTCTGAAAGCGGCGTCGAGCGGCAGCTTAGGCACCATCTCCAGAAGTCGGTCGTTCATTATGACCGCCGTCGTGTCGCAATTGACCTTCAGCCTCTCGAGCCCTCTGATGGCATTCTCCATCCTGAGGCCACCCTCAGCTTTGAACGGCATTGTGACTATGCCCACGACCAGAGCTCCGGACTCCTTGGCGAGCCTCGCAACGACAGGAGCAGAGCCGGTGCCCGTTCCGCCTCCCATGCCCGCCGTGACGAATACGATGTTGTTTCCCGTCACGAAGTTCTTGAGCTCCTGCTCGGACTCCTGGGCAGCGCGCTCGCCTATCTCCGGAAGCGCACCTGCGCCGAGGCCCTTGGTCGTGTTCCTTCCGAGGAGCACCTTGTGCGGCGAATGCACATGCAGCAGGTGCTTCGCATCGGTGTTGGCCGCGACCAGCTCCGCGCCGAACACTCCTTCCTGGCCAAGGCGGTTGATTGTGTTGGTACCGCCACCGCCGCAGCCTACGATCGCTATGTTGACCCTGAGAGTCTCCACGATCCTCGCCAGCTCGGCGTCATCGGGAACTTCCATCGGGGCCTTCGTGTCCTTGCTCGCCTCATGCATCTCGAGAGCATCATCTATGAGCGACTTCATCTGATCATCCCATCCGCTTTAAAGCAGTTCACTACGTTATCGTCAAATGCGTATATTAAGTTGCGTCTCGTGCCAGTCACTAGATTTCCACCCATTCTCAAGACCGCCTCGGCCGAACGGCCGAGGTGTTCATCGTCGTGCCCGCAGCGCCGCTGAGCTACCCTTTGCGCCGACTGATATCCGACCTCGCCCGTCCCATAAGTCCGAGCATCCGCATGCCCGTGTCTGCGCGGAGATATCATCTTTCCACGACTTCGCGCATGCCATCGCGCATGCGCCTGCATATGCCCTCGCACGACCAATGTGCCCTCGACTTGCGGGTCTCGTCCGCGAATACTGGCTCGCGCCTTCCATGAGGAATATTTATATTCAGGTTACCCAATTACTAACGTAGCTTTATGGGGTGCACGCATGCCGAAGTCACTGGTCAAAGATGCATTAGGCAAAGATGTAGATGAACTGTTGA
>JBFEPA010000125.1:0-3299 GCA_041550275.1 Thermoplasmata archaeon
GAGTGGTGTCCTTCAGCCCGACGACGCGGGTGGGGAGCGACCTCGAGGAGCTGTCAAGAAAGGTCGTGGAGTTCGCCGAGCCGCTTCTGTTCGAAGGGGCCTCGTTCGCCATCAGGGCCAGGCGATCAGGGAGCCATCCCTATACCAGCCAAACTCTATGCGAGAGGATAGGTGACTCGGTCAGAACAGCCAACGAAATGCGTGGCGTAAAGGTGAATCTGGACGAACCAGACGTCGAGCTGTTCATCGAGGTGAGGGGGCGCGATGCATACCTCTTCAGCTCGGTACTTCCTGGCCCCGGCGGAATGCCAAAGAACACCCAGGGCAGGGTGCTTGCGATGCTATCGTCTGAGCGCGGCATCGCTGCCGCATGGCTTCTCATGAAGAGGGGATGCACAGTCGTGGCAGCAAGTGACGACACGGGGCTGGCGGAGAAGCTCGCCAAATGGGATGCCGATCTCAGGACCGTAGGCCCCGAAGGCGACGTGTTCAGGATGGCTGCCGACGAGCGATGCCTTGCAGTGGTCATTGACTGGGGCGTATCGGAACTCGGGTTGAACCCAGCGCTAAAGGGATCTGTCCCCGTGTTCTACCCGCTCGCTGGCCTCGGCGATTGCCAGGTCAATTCACTTGTCGACAGGGTCACGAGAACCTAGGTTCCTTTCCTGTCGTGCGAGCGCAGGGACGGCCGGACTTTCTCCGCACCTCTGCCGCGAGTCCTCACAAGACCTCTGCCACGCTTGCCGGCGGCCGTCAGGCCCCTCTCGGCGCGGTGGAAGTGCTTGCCGCTACACATCCAGTTCAGCTTCGGGTCGGCCTTGATGACAGGGTGGTTCGGGTCGACGAGTATGACCTCGTACCACTTGTGCTTCCCGTCCTCTCCGACCCAGTACGATGCAAGGACCTCCAGGTTCGGATACCTCTTGGATGTCCGCTCCTCGGCGATCCTCTGGATGTTCTTCTTCATCGTGATCTTGGAGATACCCTTCCTCTTGGGCCTGCGGCCTTTCCTTATGCGGTGCTTCCTGAGGCCACCCTTCCTGACGCGTGCTCTGACGATGATTATGCCCTGCTTCGCCCTGTAGCCGAGAGACCTCGCCCTATCGAGCCGTGTCGGCCTGTCGACTCTAACGAAGGTTTCCTCCTTGCGCCAGTCGACGAGTCGCTGCCACATGACAGCATTCATGTCCTCGTTCGAGGAGTCCTTCCAGGCCTCGCCCATAAAATGATACATGCTCCTGGAGCCGCTCTTGGTCTTCTTGCCCTCGGCGCCAGCCTCGGGCGCCTTCGCCTCTTCCTTCCGCTCCTCTTCGACAGGAGCCTCGTCTGCCTTCTTGGTCATCAAATCACATCCAGCTGTTCACGGGTTCACGCCCAGAGGCGCACATCCCCTTGCGAGACCAGGCAAGTCTCACCGCTGTTGTCCTGAGCAAATGGGTTGCCGTATTTAAACGTGTTGTAGCGCAACTGTGGTCGGGTGGCCCCTAACATAGAAGATGTTGCCATCGCGCACAAGCTTGACGAGCGTCTGGGACTCCACAAGTGCGTCCATTGCTGCAGTCGCCTCCTCCTCTGTGCGCCCAGCGGCGACAAGTATCCCCATGGCCTGGTCGCGCCTGAGAGGATGTGTCCCAGAAATGTCGATTATCTGTCTGATGGGGTCCGAGTAAGAAGACGGCATCCCCGCCTTTTCAGGTTGGGTGAAATCAATCGAGCCAGGGATAAGCTGAAGCGCCAACTGGATTGTCCTCTCTGTCGGCGGATTTGCCGATGATTCCGAGGGTGGCCTGATAGGGGCTGCCAGATGAACCTCATCTGGCTCGATCTCGGCGAGCAGGCCGCCTATCCTGCGCAAAGAGTCGGCATCGTCGTTCAGTCCTCGGACGAGCATAACCTCTGCCCACATCGCCACATCAGGGTCGTGCGCTAAATCCTGAATACCATGGACGTACTTGTCGAAGGAGATAGCGCCATGGGGACGATGCATGCTCCTGTACGTGGCTTCGTCCCCTGCAGAAACAGTCGGAATGACAACATCGCAACGGGACGCCACCGCCCTCACATCGTCCTTCCACAGGAGCGATCCGTTCGTCAAGAGCGCGAATCTGCCACCCCATCGAGCCGATATGTCCTCGATCACCTCTCGGAGGTTGAGGGCGAGCGTGGGCTCGCCATCTCCTACGAAGGTCACGTACTCCGTAGAAGGGGACTGGTCGAGCCTTGTCAGTGTGGCGTCCACAATGGCCTTCGTCGGTGTGTATATCCTTCTGTCGACTGTGAGATTGGTCGTCCTGCCAAGCTGACAGTACACACAGTTGTATGAGCAGGTCTTCCGGGGCACTACATTCACGCCGAGAGACAGGCCCAAGCGCCTTGAGGGCACTGGACCGAAAGCGAGAGCCTGCTCGCAACCACGTCGGGCAGGCGCGTCATCGTCCATGTGACTGCATGCCCAACGCGGCATATGCCAGATTCGGCTAACAGGTACGCCCAGCTAGGGTTCACAGCATTTTAGAAACATAGTGAAAGGGTTTGGCTGGGCGCGTCATTCCTCGACGGCCTCTGACAGCTCCTGGAGCCTCTTCTTGATGGCGTCCATCTCGCGCTCGAGGGACTCGCGTACCTCCTCAAGATAGGCCTTCTCCTCGTTTCGCGATGGCGCGCTCCATACCCGAGGCTCCGCAGCAACAGCAGGATCGTCGTCCATCCACGGACCGTATTCGGCCCTGGATCCCCTTCCGAAACCACGGCCATAGCCTCGGCCCATACCACGGCCGTAGCCGCGTCCGAGGAAGCGCCTGCCTCCGCGACCGCCAGAGGTCATATAGCCGGGGCCCGGATAGCCCGCGCAGAAGCCCATGGCCCTTCCGGTCCTTGGCCCGCGAGCCCATGGTCCAGTTCTGTCTCCACCAGGCATTGTCATTCCACCTCCATGTCATTCACTTCTCGTGCTCCCCGCTCGCCCCTCATCCGATAGTCGCCGCCCGCTATCTGGATCGCCCAGCCGTTCACAAGAGCCTCCACGAGACGCCTGCGAGCAGCGGTCAGGTCCCGCCAGAGCGTCTTCCTTGACACGCCCATCCTGGCGGCGGCCTCGTCGTGTGGCAAGCCGATAAGGTCAACGAGGCGCAACGCCTCAACCTCCTCGACCGACAACCGGGTCATGCCCTGCGGGGACCCTGAGACGACTCGCGGATAGTACATGTCCGCCGGAGGGACCCAATCGATCCATCTCCTTCCTCTGCGACGACCACGGGGACCGGGGTTCATGCTAGCTAATAGTGGGCACAATTATAAAA
>JBFEPA010000126.1:0-3296 GCA_041550275.1 Thermoplasmata archaeon
GGACCTGCCGGTCACCACTGCGTGGGCGGAGGCCAGCTCGCCGGCGTTCGAAGCGCCCACGAGGAACATCGCAGCCTTGAGCTCGTCGATGATCGTCTGAACCTCACGCGCCAGCGCTTCCCTGCCTTCCAACGCGCTTGGCAGCAACCTGCCAGCCATCCCACCGCAGGAGGCCCCGATGCACAGAGCCCTTGCCACGTCCAAGCCCGTCCTCAGGCCGCCGGTCGCAATGATGGGCAGGCCGACATTGGCAGCCACGACCGAGACCGGAGACGGTATCCCCCAGTCCCAGAAGGCCTTGCCGATGTTCTCCCGGGTGGTGTCCCTGGCCATTCTCGCACGGTAGTACTCGACTGCCGAGAAGCTCGTGCCGCCAAGGCCACCGATGTCCATGCCGAGCAGCTTCGTCTTCTTCAGTTCCATAGCCATCTCGCGCGATATTCCAGCACCGGTCTCCTTTGCGATCACTGGAAGTTTGGAGGCGAGTCCGCTGACAGCTGCGATGCCGCCCCTCGCACGCGTGTCGCCCTCGGGCTGGACGACCTCCTGTAGGTAGTTCAAGTGTATTGCTAGTATATCCGCGCCAATCATCTCCATGGCGGACTCTCCGTCCTCGACGCCCAGAGGCTCGCCTGACTTCTGTCTGACCAGCTGCGGAATTCCCAGGTTGGCGATCCTGAGAGGTATGTCGAAATCCTTCACGATCGAGTAGGTGTCTGCCAGCTCGGGATTCTCCAGCGCGGCCCGTTGGCTTCCAACTCCGAGGCCGAGGCCATATTCCTCAGCAACAGACGCCAGGACACCGTTGATCTCCCTCGCCTTGCCATATCCGCCCGTCATCGCGGATATCACTATCGGCGCGGACAGCTTCTTGCCGAACAGTGTCACTGTTGTGTCCACCTCGTCGAGGTCTATCTCCGGCAACGACTTGTGAACTAGCTTGACATCGTCCCAGTAGTAGTATCCGGGGCTGAGGTCCTCGTTGGCGCAGATATCGATATGGTCGTTCTTCCTCCTCTGGATGACCCTATCAGACCCTTTCTCGCCTTCCATCATCGGAACACCTATCCTGACAACACCTTTGTCGAGGGGACTTCCTCGCCCCTCAGAGCGCTCTCCAACCTTCCAGGAACATTACCGTTCAATATCATACACTTTTCGCAGTGGCCTGCAATGGCCAGCATCATCTCGAGCTTGCCGTGTATGCTGCCGGTGACATCCGCGGTGACGGATGCATCCCGCTTCATGCCGGCAATCGCTTCTCTGTCCAGAGCCGTGACCAGCCTGGCATCTTCATGCTTCTTCGGGTCGCTCGTGAAGACGCCGTCGACGTCCGCGCAGAACAGTGCCATGCGGGGTCTGAGATGACGGGCTAGCTCGTGCATCATTAGGTCTCCGGAGCATATCGAGAACCGCATCGACGCGTCCGGCACGACATCGCCGAACGTGACGGGCGCGAGGCCGAGCCCCATCGTCTTGTCGATGAGCGCGGGATTGAAGTCGACCACCCTGCCGTTGTCGAACGACGTCGTGGCTGCCGGCGGGACGGAGACTGCTCTCACTCCGCCGTCGATGAGCGTCTCAAGCACACGCACATTGAGCTCCCTGACATCCCTCTGGACCAGTGCCACCTGCTTCAGCTGGGACTCGTCCCTGAAACCTTCGTGTAGGCGGTGCTCCTTCGCGAGTATGTGACCGAACGATCCGGCGCCGTGGACGATGACGAGCGCGCCCTCCCATATGCTGAGCTCGCGCGCCAATCGTCTGCACACATCCTCCCTGAAAGTCCTGAGGGCAGCCTTGTCGGTGATCACGCTGCCGCCAAGCTTCACAAGGACACAATCACTGCCCGACACAGACCATACCTCCTCGACCTCTCCTATATGGCCGATACGCTTCGCTCATGATAAATGCGTCGAGCCTGGCTATGGCACAGCCTATAATGTGCTGAGCATGGCCGGACCACAAGGCCGATTCGTTCTCTACCTGGCAAGGTATATCTCTATAGACGAAACATTGGCGTCGGCGCCGTTCTGTCCAGGCAGAACCTCAGTCTCTATCTTGACGTCCTTGTAGGCTGCGTCGCGGATGAAACGGTTCCTTACTATCTCCGATACATCCACGGCCCGGCTTATCGCCCGACCTCTCGCCTTGATGCAGACATCGCTGCAGCCGCCATTGAATTGGGAGACGACTGCGAGGACGTAGTTCATTGTCGCCTTCTTTCCGATGAAGATCGTGTTCTCTTCGGCCATGTCCTCCTCCTCGGGCCCACCCCAGCCATCTTAGCCTTTGCCGCGTATATATACTATTCCACGCCCCTCCAGCGTAACGACAATGTGGCGTGGTAGACGTGTGTCTGCACGTTCTCATCTGTGCAATGGCGTACAAGGAGTCCGTCTACCGCACCTTCGTCCCGCATTTCCTGCAGAACTTGTCCTTCTGCGCGACCTCTCGGCCGCAATCGGGACAGCGTATCTCCTTCGCCGCGGGCGCGCCGCACTGACCACAGAAATCGTCGTCGGGGAGCACCATGCTGCTGCACGATGTGCATCTTAGGGCGACGCCCTCCGTCTCCTCTCGGACTCCCGACGGGCTGAGAGGTATCGCGTCGGAGTCTATCGCCTCGCGCAGAGACTTCCTCGCCTTGACGGCCATTGAGAGGGCCCGTGCGTAGTTGCCTCTCTCGAACTCCTCCTCCGCCTTGGAAAGGGCCTTCTCCGCGTCGTCGGTATCCTTGCCGCCCTCCGCCGCCTGGTCGAGCTCGTCCTTGGCGGTAGTCAGCTCGAACTTGGCAGCCATATATCCAGATCCTTCGTCCCCTGGCAGCTTCGTGCCTTTGTACGTGTCGCTCTGACTCGGACTCCTATCGGAGCTGACGATCTCCGTCGCGAGGAGTTCCAGCGCATCCGATGGCGCGTCCTCTCCAGCTGGCTCCTTCTCCCGTCGGCATCTCTCCAGCTCGAGCTTCGCTGTCTCGCACAAGCTCATGGCTTGACTGTAGTCCCTCTGCGAGTACGCCTCTCTGGCCTTCTTGACCATGCTGCGCGCCTTGCCGACGTCACCACCCTGGCGCGCCACGACATCCACCACGGAGGTCATTGTGTGCACCGCGTTGTGGGCCTCGTCCTTGCGAAGGTTCGCTCTCCTGACTTCCTTGGCCTTGCCCCTCATGACCTTGAGCTCGTAGATCACGACCAATGCCATCAGGGTGACCAATATGGCGGTGAGAATCAACTTGTCTTGTTCAGTGAGAGCCACAGCAGCCAGCTCCAATCTCAACGAACGACTTCTTA
>JBFEPA010000127.1:0-3289 GCA_041550275.1 Thermoplasmata archaeon
CAGTGAATATCATTATAGCGAGGGCGACGATGACGATCGTCCTCCTCCGGATGATCATCAGAATCGTCTCACCTCCTTGAGGTCGGAAACTGGCGACGAGTACGTGCTCCTCACGGCTGGAATGATGGTGCCAGCCACTCCTGCCAGCAGGGTGATGCCGAACGCGAGCAGTAGAAGAATCTCGTCTATCTCTATCATGAAGACAGATGTGAACATGTGCGACGCGGCAGTCGCGATGCCGTAGGATAGGATGATGCCGAGGGCGAGCCCGAGCGATGCGCCCCAGGTGGCTATCAAGAACGCGTCCGCGACGAGATAGGTGACTAGCCGCCTCCTGCCTGCGCCGATCGTCTTCAGGATGCCTATCTCCCTCCTCTTGTCGGCAACCTCCGAGCCCAAGAAGCTGTAGACCAGCACAGCGACGACGAATGACGATGGTACAAGTATCCACATGGAGGAGGAACGTATCTCGCTGACACCCGATTCGAGAAATCCGAGGATGGCAGCCATCGGCTGGACGACGAACCCATCGTCCTTGAGCGCCGCCATCTGCTCCGGTGTCGGGTCCTTCACGACGGCGAAGTTGCACTCTCCCTCGTCAGCGCTCATGAGCGACTCCATCACTCCGGGGCTGCACCGCAACCAGTCTGAAGGGAATAGCGGCGACGAGAACTTGCCAACCACGACGACCGCGCAGTCCAAATCGGTTCTGAGCGTGAGATAGCCGCTCAGGCTGAGCGCGGTCCCCGCGAGCGTCTCGTTGCCCTCCACTATGACGGGCTCGCCCAGTATCTCCTCGTCCGAGAGCGAGAAGGCCGTGATGGCCGCGCCGGATGGCTCCGCTGTTGCCATGGCGAATATGCCGACTGCTGCTGTGTCATCGATCGCATCGACGGCCGCGCGGTCGAACATACCAGGTGCGCCACCGTCATGGTACGTCACTAGGAAGTACTCCTCATCGAAGTTCCCAATGAGCGAGTCCATCGATGTCTGCAGCCCCGAGACGACCGAGAAGCTCGCCACTATGAACATCGTGCACAGGGCGATCATCCAGCTTGTCGATCGAGCCCTCGGCGTGTACTTGAACAGCGGGAGGGAGCGCATCACACTCGTCGGAAGATGCTCATGAACCGATATGATACCTTCGAGGAGTAACGCTCATGACACCGATTCGGCGACGAGCGACACCAGCTCAGCGACGTCCATATCTATCGCTGCGCGCTTAGCGCCATGGACGAGGTTGGTGACGCAGAACGGGCATGCCGAGACGAGCATGTCCGCGCCAACCCCCTGGGCCTCCTCGACGCGCAGCGACGCGATATGCTCGGCCCGATCGTTGAACTGTATCTTGAACCCGCCCCCTGCCCCGCAGCATTGTGAGTTCTGCCTGTTCCGCGGCAGCTCCAGGTAGGACGACTCTGGGAACGCTTTCAGAATGCGCCTCGGCTCTTCGTATATGCCGAAATGTCTCCCTATGTGACAAGGATCGTGATAGGCGACTTTGCGCGCAAGCGGTTTCTTGAGCTCGAGCCTGCCGCCGGTGATGAGTTTGTCTATGAACTGCGTCATGTGATACAGCTTGAAATCGTGCTTGCCGGCGTATATCTGGTAGTTGTGGTTCAGCGTCATGTAGCACCCCGCGCAGGATGTCACCACGGTGCCCACGCCCCTTTTGTCGAACTCGCGCAGGTTGTGCTTGACGAGGCCGTCCTTCTCGTCCGTCACGACATCTGTCTGCCCCGTGCGAATCAGAGGCGAGCCGCAGCACCATTCGTCCGTGCCGAGTATGTCGTACTCGACGCCGGCTGCGTCCAGCACGCGTATCGTGTCCTGGGCGATCTTCTGCTGTCTGTAGCTGGCGGTGCATCCTGCGAAGAACAACACCTCCGGGTTCTTCGACTTCCTCGCGGTTGATGGCACCCAATCTGCCCGCCTCTCGTGTGGCTCGTCGTACGGGTTGTGCTTCGCAATCACCCTCGTGCGGAGCGACTTGTGCCGGTCTAGAGGCCCCACACCGTTCTTCACAAACCACTCCTTGAGCTGCTCCCAGCGATCATTGAACGCTATCTCCACATGACAGGCAATCTGGCAGTAACCACATGCCGTGCAGTTGTACACCCTCTCAACGAACTCCTTGGATATGGTGGCGCGGTCGCCGGTGATCCTGCCGAGGATACCTGGGTGAACGTACTTCTTGAGGTGGTACATCTTCCCCCGAACCCTGTACGACTCCCATCCACGGGAGTCGTCGAGTTGAATAGGACAAACGAAATTGCAGTAGCCGCACTGCAGGCACGCATGGATGTCGCGCTCGACCTCTTCAGGCAGCTTGCCGTACCGCATCTGAGAATCGCCTTCCGATGGCTGGCTCCAAAAGGCGGAAAGGGTTTTGCCAGACCTAAAGCTTGCCTTCTCTCAGCCCTTGAGGTCCTTCTCGCCGACCCAAGCGCCGTGCAGGTTGCACCTCGCGACGGCTCTGAGCGGGTGCACATGATCGAGGCGCACAGGGATCGTCACGGTCGCGTCGGCCAGCACCGGGGTCAAGTCGACCCTTGCGATGAACGTGTGGCCCGAGTACAGCTCTATCCACTGTATGAAGTGGCCGGGCTCGTTCGGGTGCGGCACGACCTTGCCGACTTCGACCGTCACGGTGAAGAACTCGCCCTTTGTCACCGAATCAGGAGCCTTGATCACTGGCGTGTGCTTCTTCTCGAAATCGGTTGCATTTGCCGGGTCCTTGGCAGACTTGACTCCGCAGAACGGATCAGCCTCGCATGTCTTCGCATCTTCACTCAATTCTGTCCCTCCTTGAGAACCGGCCTCTTTCACGCCATGACATGATATAATCATTGTGCCGATATGCGCATATTGCAGCGGCAACCAGCAAGCCCGGTTTCTTAGAAGCTCAGACGACTGCTGCTGGTTTTCGTGCATCGAGAGTCAGTGCGAAGACGAAAACCATATGTATGGGTGCTGACTCACAACATATGGGGGGAACTCACTGACTTCGAAGGTTGCTGTACGTGCGGCTCTCGCCGTCGCGATGATGTTCGCGTTCGCGACTCCGGGGGTTGTTTCCAGCGCGTGGGGCGTTGGACACCCGGGAGACGATATCGTCGAGTGGACGATCATGGTCTACATGGATGGAGACAATGACCTCGAGACCAACGTGTTGGAAGATCTCGCTGAGATGGCGGCTGTCGGCTCGAGCGACAGAGTGAACGTGGTCGTCCTTGCGGACACGATGACATTTACTGAAGGAGCGCACTGGTACTTCATCGAACAAGGC
>JBFEPA010000128.1:0-3236 GCA_041550275.1 Thermoplasmata archaeon
CGCCTCCGAAGAAGCCTCTCAGGACTGGATGCATCTCCATCATCTGCTCCCGCCCAATGGCGTCGTATAATTGTATCAAGATGCCTACGGCTAGCAGCACCCCTGTGCCTGAGGCGTTGCCCACGGTGCCTATGAGGTCCGCGCCGGCGGCGAGTCCGCCGACGACCGCACCCGAGATGATCGTGACGACAGGTATGTACCTCTCCAGCACGCGCTTCAGCACTCTGGGGTCACGCCTGAAGCCAGGTATCTGCATGCCACTCGACTCTATCTGCGACGCGACAGCCTCTGGCCCCATGTTCGTGGTCTCTATCCAGAACTTGGCGAACAATATCGAGCCGAATATCATCACGGTGACGTAGACGATGACGTGGATGCCTATCTGAAGCCGCGTTTTGATATCGCCGATTCCGGCGTTATATGAATTGAGATAATCACCACTCAGTAATGGCAGCAGCCAATCGCCAACGCCGTTGACCATTGAGAGATAGTAGGCGAGCCCTCCGGCTGCGGTGGTGTTTCCTTCCGCGTAGTAGCCTATCATCCAGTTGCCGCCGAGTATCGGCATGTTCACGAACGACGGGTGGCTCGCGAAGAGCATCGAGAACATGCTTACGTTCGCCAACAGCGCCGCCATTAGTATGACAGGGATATTGGACGCGTAGATCAGCTTGATCGGGTATCTGCCTCTTGCGCCCCTCGCGCCACCGTGTGCGAGCGGCAGCTCTATCCGGCTCGATTCGGTGTACGCGACGAACAGGAAGATGACTATCGTCCCGATGAGCGCGACCATGGGGTTAGGCTGCGCTAGGAATATCTGCTCGTAGCCCCCGTTGGACAGCTCGGGCGCTGACATGTGGTGGAATATGTAGATCGTCTTCGGTATCGTCCCCGCGGGTGGGTTCGAAAGGCTGAGCGCATCGCCAGGCGACGCGGGGTGCCAGTTCAGAGTACCTGTGAATATCTGCTGCGAGACGCCTGCGGCGATGAACAGCGATATACCGCTGCCTATGCCCCACTTGGACACGACCTCGTCCATGAGGAACACCAGGTACGAACCTGCGAAGAGCTGAACGACGATGAAAGTACGCGCGAGGCTCAGGCCGCTGCCGGCCCATAGCGTCTCGGACATGTTGATGAACTTGGTCGAGGGCTCCATGAACCCGTAGACCTGGGGCACGGACTCGACGACTATCATCACGATGACGAGGAGCTTCTGAGTTCCCTGGTATATCGCCTTGTCCTCCGCGTTCTTGAGGTCGAGCTTGATTATCTTGGCGCCCGTGAAGAGCTGCATGATGATAGAGCCAGTGACGATAGGTCCTATGCCGAGGTGCATTAGCGAGAACTGGGCGCCTGCGAGGATCGCCCTGTACTGCGCGAACAGGTCGACGCCCTGCCCGGAGTCGAGACCATAGATGACGACGTTCGTCATGGCGAAGTACAGTACGAGGATCAGGATGATCCAAGACATCTTCGTCCTGAAGTGCACATGCCCCTCAGGCTTCGTGACCGCTGGCAATCGATCGGTCACGGGCTTGAGCTTGTACAGAAAGCTCTTCTTCTCTTCCCCCTCCGCCATCAGACACCCTTCCTATCGTCCGGTCCTCGTTCGCTGAATCCTCACACGTCTCCCAAGCGGTTCCTTACGGACGTCCCATCAGTCCTCTATCAGCTTGCCCCCAGCGCTCTCCAGCTTCTCCTTCGCTTTGGCGGAGGCCTCCGATACGCGAACAGCGACCGGAGTGCCGATCCTTCCGGAGCCAAGCAATTTGTCTATGCCCAGCTTCGTGAGGTCGACGGTCCACTTCCCGTCCTTCTCCGACGCTGCACCATCCTTCGCCAGCATGGGCAAGGACAGCTCCAGGTCGGACAGATTGATCGTTATCTTCTGGGCTACTACGGACTGTGGCCTCTTGAAGCCGTGGTGGCCAAAATGCTCAGGGGAGTACTTAACCGTAGTCATCCATTTGTGCTTGTGCAGGCCAGCGTTGCCCCGGCCACCTCTGAGGCCGGCGCCTCTGCCGGCCTTCTTGCCGCGACCATGGGTTCTGCCACCTCTGAACTTTCTAGTCTTGCTGACCATGTCTACTTCGCCTCCTCCTTGTCGTGTAGCATCCTTTGCAGCAGGCGCTCTATCTCGGCGCCTCTGTAGCCGACCGCTCCGCCCACGGAGAACGGCAGCTTCACCCGCTCATAACCCTTCATCGGCGGGTGCAGTCTCATGACGGGCTTCAGCCCTTTGACATCGACCATCTTCGCATCGGCCTTCTCGATGGCCTTAGCGAGAGCGGATATGGAGGCAAACTCGGAGTTGGCCTTGACGTGTTTGTCCGTCAGCCTCTCGCCGCCAGTGACCTCACCGCGGGCCTTCAGCAGCTCTGCGATGGTCTCATGGTTGACCTCGCCCCATGTGACATAGTCCTTGACGACCTGCAGCATGCCCTTGGTCGTGACGTTCATGGGCAGCAGGACACAGTGGTTCGGCCGCGTGAGCCTCAGCATCTTCATCGTCTCAACGGCGTCCCATCTGATTTTCGCATGCCCGCGTACGCGGACGACTGCGACAGCCGCCATCTCAGCTACCCTCCTTCACGGCGACTGCGGCCTCGGCCTCCGGCTTGGGCGCTGGTGGCTTCTTCTCTGCCTCTTGCTTCTCGTCGTCGACCGATTCCTCAGCGACTATGGACGGCGCAATCTGCAGCTTCACTGGGCCGCTCATGATCCTGAGCCTCTCCTTCTGCTCCTCTGTAACCCTCATCTGGGAGGTCATTCTCAAGGCCTCGAACGCGGCTATCGAGTAGTTGATAGTCGTCTTCGTGTGGCCCTTGGTGAATCCCCAGGCGTCGTCTACGCCCGCCATCTTGAGAACGCTCTTCGCTATGTCTCCGATGGCGAGCCCGGTGCCCCTCGGCGCTGGCTTGAGCTGGACTACCACGGAGCCCGCATGGCCCTTGATTTCGAAGGGTAGTGAGTGAGGCGTCAAACAGCCGCACTCCCACGAGCCGCAGCCCCTCTTGACCTCTATTATGTTGAGCTTGGCAACGTCGATCGCCGCCCGTATCGCTGGACCGACCTCCTTGCCCTTGAGCCTCCCAAGGCCGACGAACCCGTCCTGGTTGCCGACGACGACGGTTATCGCGAACTTGACCCTGCGGCCGGAGTCCGTCATCCTCTGCACCATGTTCACGTCGAGCACCTCGTCCGCCAGTTCCGGCAGGAGTATGTCCACTATC
>JBFEPA010000129.1:0-3214 GCA_041550275.1 Thermoplasmata archaeon
ATAATCCCGTTCTGCGCATACAACTCCGGCCCCGTCTACAGGACGGAGGTCGAGAAGAAGCACTCCGTCCCCGTCGAGGAATGGAGGCGCAAGCACGGCGCTGAGTACACCTGAGGTGGTATGCATGGCGAAAGGTGAGAGCGACAGGCTCGAGGTTGACATAGCGAGATGTCTTCACTGTGGAGCGTGCGTCGGTTCATGCCCATCGAACGCAATATACTTGAACGAGGTCCTGCTGGAATTCAATGACGCGTGTACGCTCTGCAAGAGGTGCACGAAGGTCTGCCCGGTCGGAGCGATTTCTCTCGTAGGAGGTGGCTAATCTGAAAGACTACGATGTTGTGGTCGTCGGTGCCGGCCCGGCTGGGACGAGCACCGCGAGATGGGCCGCGAAGAACGGCGCCCGCGTCCTCGTGGTGGAGAAGAGGCAGGAGATCGGGTCTCCTGTGCGCTGTGGTGAGGGCATCTCAAGGTCGTGGCTGGACTCGGTCGACCTCCAGCTGGATTCGCGGAGCGTGGCCTGCGATGTGAAGGGCGCGAAGATCGTGTCCCCGAACGGCACGCCGTTCTACCTTTCCGAGAGCATGGCGGGCAACGAGGTGGGCCTCGTGCTCGATAGGGTATTCTTCGACAAGCTGCTCGCAAAGAACGCAGCCAAGGCCGGCGCAGACATAATGCTCAAGACCTCGGCTCTGGGGCTTATCATGGAGGGCGGCAAGGTCGTCGGAGTGAAGATTCGGTCGTTCGGAAAGACCGAGGAGATCAGATGTGGGTGCGTCGTCGGAGCTGACGGTTTCGAGTCACAGGTCGGCCGCTGGGCGGGCCTGGATACCTCGCTTGCCGCGAAAGATGTGACGACCTGTCTGCAGTACCGCTTGACGAACATCGAGCATGAGCACGAGTATTGCCAATTCTACCTCGGCAGCGCCGCCCCAGGCGGCTATGTCTGGGTATTTCCCAAGGATGAGGAGACCGCGAACGTCGGCCTGGGCGTGCAGTTGTCGCGGCTCAAGGAGCCTGCCGAGGTCAAAGGCTACCTGGACAGGTTCATCGAGAGCCAGCCTGGGCTCAAGCGTGGCAGCCCGCTCGAGGTAGTCAGTGGAGCAGTCTCCGTCTGCGCTCCGATAGAACGCACTGTCGCCGACGGCGTGCTTCTGGTCGGCGACTCCGCGAGGCAGATCGATCCGATAACAGGCGGCGGAATATCCAACAGCTGTCGTGCTGGCAGAATCGCGGGGGAGGTCCTCGCGAAGGCGTCCGAGAAGGGCGACTTCAGCGCCAAGTCGCTGCAGGCATACGAGGAAGGATGGCGGGACATCCTCGAGGACCACCTCTATAGGAACTGGATAGCGAAGGAGAAGCTGGTGACTCTCTCGGACGAGACGTTCGACAAAGTCATAGAGACACTCAATGAGGTCGGCGTCGAGAACGTGTCTACGCTGGCGATCCTGAAGGCGGTCGAGAAGCGACATCCCGACCTGGTCAAGGAGTTCCAGCAGTTCCTATGAGCATGCGGGATAGACGGAGCTGCGTGCGCTATCATCAAATCCCTTCAACCCTTTCCATCATTGCACCGGAGGGCGGGTCGACATCATCTCTATGGACGTGCTTGTTAAGGCGCTGAACCGACGTCAGTTGCTCATAGCTGCGATCGCCGTGCTCATAGCTGCTCTGGCGCTCAGGGTCGTCCATATAGACTGGAGCTATTCTAACAACGGGGTCGATGAGGGCGTCATGATAGAACGCTCGCTGATGGTGAGCCGGGGATACTCGCTCTATTCGGAGCTCCCATGCGACCAGGCGCCGGCGGCGTTCCTCCTCGGTTCCATGCTGTCTGGTGACATTCTCTCACTCCGCCTCATGACGGCTCTGGTTTCGCTTGCGGCAGTTGCGTGCTGCATGTTCGTCTCGAACCGGTTGGCCGGCGGCTATGCGATGATCGTGACAGGCGCGCTGCTCGCGGTGGATTTCACATTCGTCCGGGAGTCGAGGCTGTTCTCGTTGGACGCTCTATCCGCGTCCTTCATGGCGCTGTCCATCACGGCCTTCGTCATCAGTCAGTGGAGGGAACGAGTGCATTGGCTGGCACTCTCTGGCCTGCTGATTGGCATTGCCACATCCGTCAAACTGATCGGCGTGCTCGGGCTACTCGGAATGCTTGTGTTCCTGGCAGCCGAGTGTATGGCGAGAAGGGAGGCCAAGAAGGCGTCACTCGTGAACGCCACAGTCCTCGTAATGGCATCGGCGGTCCCGATGGCGATTCTCATGGTGGCTCTGGGGCCATCCGAGATGATACAGGGAATGATCTTCGACCAGGCCCACAGGAACTTCGACATCTACCTCAAGTTATCCGTGCTGGCATTCTTCGGCCTCTGCATCGCCTACGCGTTGCCGATGGTGTATGCCCGTAGGATATGGAGTCTCGGCCCGAGCCACAGGCTCCTGCTGAGCGTCGCCGTGGTCGTACTTCTGTTCATGGTGTTCCAGCCCCTAACATTCCTCCATCACATGGTCTTCGCTAGCCCCGTGCTGGGAGTCCTTGCGGGTGTGGTCGTTGCGTCCGAGATTGAGCGGAAAAACGGTAAGTTCAATAAGAGTTCGAACCGGCTTGAACCCGCTCGGGCACGACTCCGAAGAGCCTGTATCGCCGCCGTTCTGGTGTCCATCGTGGTGTCAGGTGGGCTGTCCACATATGGGATAGTTGCACAGGAGGAGCCCGCGCAGGCTTACTACGGTAGGATGCTCTCAGGGATGACCTCCTCCGAGGACCTCGTTATATGCGGTGACCCGATCATCGCGGCGTACGCGGACCGGGAGATGCCGCCTGAGGTCGTCAATGTCGCCGAGAGACAGTATCCTGCGCTCGATTTAGACAGGATACAGCAGGCGATCGCGGACCCCCGCGTCAAGGTCGTGGTTGTCTGTTACTACCTGAACGAGATTGACGGGCTGACCGAACTACTGACGGATGAAGGGTTCACGCTGTACGTCCCTGAGCATTCGATAGCCGCGGGATCGGCGGTGCTGGACCTGTTCCAGGAATCGATAGATCCAGTATCCTTCTACGTCAGATAGACTGCAGGGCGGGACGATCGAACCTTTTCCAGCCTGGCTAATCCTGCTTGATGTCGTCGCTGAAAGTCCAGAACGAGTTCGCGATGAAGTTGAATATGCTCACAATGAATATCGCGATCACCTGGGCGATGACAAGGAA
>JBFEPA010000130.1:0-3133 GCA_041550275.1 Thermoplasmata archaeon
GCCTATCTGCACACGAGCTTTCCGAGAGCCAAGAGGCTGTACGAGAAGTACGGCTTCGAGGCAGTCTCGTCCCACATGTTGCTGCGCCTGGATGAGGTCGCGCTGACGCCGCCGCCCTCAAGATAGATATACAATCAACCCTATCAGTCGCGTCAGTTGCTGCTACACTCGTTAGCGGGGGGCTTTCCGTGATTGACAGGGAGAAGATACTGACCGTTCTCGAGGACTATGATCTCAGCAAGGCGAAGGTCGGCATGGTCGCATCGCATTCGGCGCTCGACGTGTGCGATGGCGCGGTGGAGGAAGGTTTCCATACGCTCGGCATATGCCAGAAGGGGCGCGAGAAGACCTATACCCAGTACTTCAAATGCCAGCGAGACCCCGCCGGCAAGGCTGTCCGCGGGGCGGTGGACGAGTGCTGGGTCCTGGGCAAATTCAAGGAGATGATGACCGACGAGTTCCAGGCACGCCTGAGAGCCGAGAACGTCCTCTTTGTCCCCAACAGGTCGTTCACTTCGTACGTTCCTCTGCGTGACATAGAGGACGACTTCGTAGTGCCTCTGGTAGGCTCGAGAGGTCTCCTTCGGAGCGAGGAGCGAGGGGAGGAGCGGGACTACTACTGGCTCCTCGAGAAGGCCGGCATGCCTTTCCCCAAGAGGATACAGGATCCCAAGGACATCGACGGCCTGGTCATCGTCAAACTGCATCACAAGGTCAAGAAGCTGGAGCGCGGGTTCTTCACGGCAGCCTCGCACGAGGAGTTCGTGAAGAAGTCCAAGGCGCTCATCGCAAGCGATGTGATAACCGAGGAGAACCTCGCAGACGCCAGGATAGAGGAGTACGTGATAGGCCCCGTATTCAACCTGGACTTCTTCTACTCCCCGCTGGAGACGAAGATGGACCGCATAGAGCTGATTGGCGTGGACTGGCGATTCGAGTCGTCCCTTGACGGGCATGTCCGCCTGCCGGCGCCACAGCAGATGACATTGGTCGGCGACCAGGCGACACCGGAGTACACCGTCTGCGGCCACAACTCCGCGACCATGCGCGAGTCGCTCATAGAGGGGGCGTTCGACCTCGCGGAGAAGTATGTGAAGGCAACGCAGGAACACTACGAGACCGGCATCATAGGCCCGTTCTGTCTGCAGACCTGCGTCGACAAGGACCTGAAGTTCCATATATACGATGTCGCCCCGCGCGTGGGCGGAGGGACCAACGTCCACATGTCCGTGGGCCACCCGTACGGCAACACGACTTGGCGGACGAACATGAGCACCGGCCGACGCCTCGCCCTGGAGATAAGGCGGGCGATCGATACAGGGCAGGTCGACAAGATAGTCACTTGAGTGCATTAGTCGACGTTGCTGGCATGCTGGCCATGCTATTCTCGGCATCCCTAAAGCTTATAAAGGGGCAATCTATTCGCCGGAGTACCCTTCTTGGACGGGGCTGTGGTTTCGGCTCCCAGAGAGGGAGGGGACATTCGAATGAGGAGAGATGCAATGAGCAAGCTATCAGCCAGCCTCTTCGCGCTGGTCGTAGTCCTTTCCACCTTGGTCATCCCCATGGGTGACTCAACGGCGGAAACGCTAGGTACGAACACGATATATGTGCCCGTAACATCGAACGGGTCTCCAGTTTCTGAGGACGACAACGTGACTGTGACACTTACAAACGTGCACACCGGAGAGGTGCTTACCGCCGATTACTCAGAGGCGACGAAGATATTCGTCGTGAACAACGCCCCGTCAGGCTACTATAGGGTCGACGTCATCTCTGAGAATCATTACGATGAGAAAGGCGTAGCAGGGTTCAACTTCACGGCTGTCACCTCCAAGACGCTTCCTGCGATCAGCCTGGAGGAATTCGAGTCCAAGCAGTATGAGTGGAATGTGACTGTAAAGAAGAAGTCGACGGGCGAGATACTGCCGGGCGCCACAGTTTCATTCTACGACAAGTCCGCAAGGGAGATAGTCTCTTCCGGAACGACCAACAACAAGGGCTATGTGGTCGTAAACATGTGGAACACATCTCTGACTCCGACGCAATTCGCCCTAGTTGTCAGCGCCCATCAGTATGAAATGGATTACATCGATGATGTCGTCGTCAACGGCCCTGACACGCTTGTTATTGAGCTTGACAAGTCCGTTCGCGTGAGTGGACTCATGACGAACTCCGATGGCACCCCAGCATCGAACGTTGTGGCGTACCTGTGGTCCAAGAACGACACCCTTCCATGGATCAAGAGGCTTCAGAAGAGCGAGGAAGGCGCTTACTTCGGATTCGACGCCTGGCAAGGTGATTTCTACCTCTGCATCGACGCTGACGGCGCTTCGTCCATTTTCAAGAACATCACAGTGGGTACCATGAGCATGGACGAATCTGCGCAGTTCGAAGACCAGATTCAGAGGCTCGAGGCCACCAGCGTTGTCTACGATGACAACTTCAACTCGTTCACATTGACCGAGTCAACGGAGTGGTCGTACGATGACGCCTACCCTGGACTCAACTACAGCGATATTGGAAGCCTGAGGATGCAGATCGACCTCGAGTTCGGCATCGATTCTGACACAGCCGACGGCGTTATCAGTCCAGATGAGGCCGGCAAGTTCGTGAACCTCGTGAGGAAGCACGGCGTAAAATACCCTGCGACGGGCAGATTCCTTGTCGTCAACGATACGCACTACTACATGGCTAATGAACCACTCACTTCCTTCGATGTTGACATCAGCACGGGGGCCATCCTTAACGCGACCGATATTCAGTACGCCAGTGTACCGTACTCATACTCCTGCGTCTACACTACCCCAGGGGACAATCAGATAGACGACGATGCCGAGGACTACACCGCCACGATATACGCGTCGTATGAGACGGCATCCGTCAACTACACATGCACGGTGTCGTTGCCCGACAGATACGAGCTAGTGGACAGCAGCAGCGAGGAGACGGGCGGACTCGTAATCGTCACAGGATACGATGTATTCACCGTGGATACGGGGAGATCCGTAGGCGGCCCGGTGCCAGTCTCGCTGGTCTTTGAGCAGTCAGAGAAGCCATCGGCCGGAGCAGGCATTGTTGAAGAGCAGGGGCTCGTGTATGCAGTGACCGATGAGGGCGGGAATATAACGAA
>JBFEPA010000131.1:0-3099 GCA_041550275.1 Thermoplasmata archaeon
CCCCCTCGTTCCGACAGGCGTCGCGTTGATCATGACATCGAACTCAGCGCTTGCGGTTTGAAGACGAGAGTATGGCGTTCGTCTCGCGCCGCAAGTTCTCGCCAGGTCTGAAGCGGTCTTGGGCCTGCGGGCAGAGACGGTAATCTCGGCGCCCGCGTCGTTGCAGACCTTGCATACCGCCCGAGCTGCCCCACCCGCGCCGACCACGAGGACTCGCGCGTTCCTAAGTGGGACCTTTTTCAGTGCAATTAATTTGCTAAACCCTACGACATCGGTGTTTTCTCCAATAATTCTGTCCGACTGCCTGTGAAGCGTGTTCACTGCAGCCGTGGCCTCCGCCGCTGGTCTTCGGACGTCGCACAATCGGAAAGCCTTCTGTTTATGTGGTATCGTGATATTGAGCCCTTTGAAGCCGATGTCGAATAGCGTTGACACCAACCTGCGGTTGAAACGGTTCGGCGGCACGTCCAAAGGCAAGTAGATTCCGTTGAGGCCGACGCTCGCGAGCGCTGCCTCCTGCATTGGTTTGGAGACGGAATGGGATATTGGGTGTCCTATCAGTCCCAGGATTACGCTTCCCGGAGCTGATAGGATCGCTTGTGTGCGTACATCGAGCTGGCCGGGTGCTGCCTCTTTGGATGAGAGGCAGGCGTATACGAGCTCCGATCCAATCTCTGCTGCGCAAGCCCTTGTGAGCTGGCCCTGGGCGCCCATGCCGATCAGGACGAACGGCTTCCGCTTGACACTGCCTTCCTTTGCCAGCTCGGCAAGCATGACCGCCTGCGCAGCGTCCTCGCAGGGCATCGCGACCTTGGCTATTGCGCCTGAGGCCGCGCCAACCTCTAGGCGTCTTCGGACGACAGCCTTCGTCGCAGGCCGCTGGAAATGAATCGATGCTATCGTTCTCGGACCGCTCCGCGACGAGCCGATCTCGTGCAGCAGCGCCTTGTCTCTGGCGAGTTCAAGGTCGACGTATTCGAATCCGGACTCAATAATCACATCGATTATTGAGCGTCTGGCGTTTCCCTCAGCCGAGGACGCACCGCCTTCGTCGATCGACCTCAAGGTTGCCATGGCTGCGCCATCGACCGCTCCTCTTGCCTCGCGGATTATGCGCGGGTTGGAGCCGATCCGCTTCAGGTGGTCAAGCCTGATCTCAACTATATCTGCCCCTGCCTCGAAGGCCTTCTTTGACGAGCGCGACACTCCAGCGATGCTTCTCTCGACCAGAGAAGCGACAATGCGGGTCACCGTCACCTCTCCTGGATCGTTTCGTCCACATACATGCCGAAGTGACGTCCGCCCTTCTCCAGCCTGAGCAGGATGGGATCCCCTATCTTGAGCTTCGACACAGACACCACCTTTCCTTTCGAATACACTCGTATCGTCTCGGCGTTTTGGACGATCGTTGAGTATCTGCTGCCATCGACCTCGGCCTCTATGAGAAGGAGTGGCCGACGCTCGACCTTCGTCCTGCCGATGATTGCCCTACGCGTGTTTCCATCTGAATCGACGACAAGCACCTCCTCGCCTCCTCTCAGCTCCGAGAGGTACCTGGTGGTGCCGTCTGGCATCAGAATGTAGGCGTGAACTGGTCCAGCATTCACGCGGAACGGCCGCGAAGCAGCGTACTCAGACTCGATGGTCTCCGAGTGTATCAGGAACATGCAGGATGACTGGTTGCCGATGAGCATTCCCTCCCCCATCTGCAGGACGGAGCAGGTGTCTATGCACACCCTGTCACCCAGTCCAAGCTGCCGGAGCGTGACGATCTCGCCCTCCCTGAGCTCGAGCTTCGGCGAGCCCGCTTCCATCAGCTTCCTGAGGGCTGCCAGCTCCTCTGTCTTGCTCGGGACGAAGACGACGCCGTCGGAGCCGTGCTCCATAGTTTCGAAGAACAGCTTCGCCTCCTCAGCTGTCTTTGCGAGCATGAGCAGTTTGGCGTCCGTCCTCTGGAATTGCACTATTAGGTTCTCAAGAGGGATGATCTTCCAGTCCTCTGCGGAGATGACGACGTTGCCTCCCTTCTCGGCGAGCTTCTTCGCCGCGCCCTCGTCCTCCTTCTTGGCGATCTTGACGATCTTGCCAACAGGCTTGCCCCCTTCCGATAGGGTGTTGCCTGAAAGCATGATCGCTCTGAACCTTCCCAGCTTCGTGAATGCGGAGTCCTTCTTGTCCAGGACTATCGTGTCGAATCCGTTCTCCAATGCGCTCAGGACGATCTTCTTCCTGCTCTCTCTACTGGGCTGGAAGATCGCCCCGATCCAAACCTGGCGGTCGGTCAGGGTATCACCGCCTATAAGCGTCCTCCGGGCGCATGCCCTGGAAAACCACCTTTCCGATAGCTGTCGTTATTGCCTCAACATCGTCGTGCTGGAAGACGTTTCTTCCTATGGACACTCCCTTGGCGCCCGCGGTCATCGCGTCGCTTACCACCTTCAACAGGTCGATGTCGTTGTCCATCTTGGGTCCGCCCGCTATCACGACTGGCACGGGCGTGCCGTCGACGACCTTCTTGAAGGTGTCGATGGACCCAGTGTAGTTGGTCTTCACGACGTCCGCTCCGAGCTCGGCCGATAGCCTGGCACAGTGTGCGACGGCATCGGGATCGAACTGGTTCTTGACATTCTTGCCACGTGGGTAGCACATCGCGAGAAGAGGCATGCCCAGCTCGCTGCATCGGTCCGACACGAGTCCGAAGTCCGAGACCATCTCGTCCTCGGTGTCGCCGCCTATGTTGCAGTGGATGGATATGGCGTCCGCACCGAGGGCGACTGCTGCGTCGACGCTGGCCACCAGCACTTTCGCGTTAGGGTCGGGGGACATCGAGGTGCTGGCTGAGATGTGGACGATGAGTCCCAAAGGCGAGCCGACCGCAGGGCCGACATACGGGACCAGACCCTTGTGGATCACAATTGCGGATGCCCCTCCACTGGCGAGTTTGTCGACTGTGTTCCTGATATTGGCAATGCCCTTGACCGGTCCGAGGGATATCCCGTGGTCCATCGGCACGATCACGGTGTTCCCGCTCTTCTGGTCGAAGATGCGCCTGAGTCTGATTGTCTTTCCCAGCATTCTCATCTAACTCCTACCGTGCTA
>JBFEPA010000132.1:0-2983 GCA_041550275.1 Thermoplasmata archaeon
AGATTATGATTCGGTCGGGCGGTTCTGTTATGCCGGCAGACCATAACGGATATATCCAGACTGACCCATCCCAACAATGATGACCGGCCCCGTTCTCAAACCAGGCACGGAGGAGATAATCGAACACTTCCTGGCGGAGAAGCTCAGGAAAACCGGGGCGAGAGGGTATGTCCTCGGCTTGAGCGGCGGCATAGACTCAGCCGTCGTGCTCATGCTCGCATCGAGAGCGGCCGGCAAGGACCGAATCCTCGCGCTGATGATGCCGGAGAGCGAGTCTTCCAAGAAGGATCTCAGCGATGCGGTCACGATGTGCGAGTCAGCAGGGGTGCCGAACGAGACCGTTGACATCACTGAAGTCGTCGGCTCGTTCACGAGAGTCCTTGGCAAGAATGTCCGGAAGGAATCGTTGGCGAACATCAAGGCCCGCTGCAGGATGATCGTCCTGTACCACTATGCTAGCAAGGATAATAGACTGGTCCTCGGCACGAGCAACAAGAGCGAGCTGTTGACAGGATACTTCACCAAACACGGGGATGGCGGGGCAGACCTGGAACCCATAGGAGACCTCTACAAGACGGAGGTTCGCCAGATGGCCAAGATACTCGGCATACCAGAGAGAATCATCGCCAAGGCACCTACGGCAGGCTTGTGGAGGGGGCAGACGGACGAGAAGGAGATCGGAATGACCTATGAGAAGCTCGACATGGTGCTCATGGGAATCGAGCTGGCGCAGGATGACCGGACAATATCCAAGAGCGCTGGCGTGGCCATCGACGAAGTGAGGAGAATATCGAAGATGGTGAAAATGTCGTCGCACAAACGCAAGTTGCCGCCGGTAGTCAAGATAGGATTCAGAACCCCGGGCCTCGATTGGAGGGACGGGGACGAAGACGTCTGATTGAGAATGCTTCCAGCACTCCGTATGCGCACACCGCTGCCTCAGTGAGGCTTTTATATTCTGCAGTTCAGACGGATGTTTCAGTACAACGGTATTCATATAGTCAGTCGGTCATTGATAACCGATATACAGTTTCGCATGCCTTTGGCAGCGGGACATCGGGGGGAGAAGTCTTGCGAAGACAGTTTACGCATCTGTGCCTAGGGGGACTCATTGCAGTATTGATGATCGTGCCGTGCGTTGTTATCGGCGCTCCGCAATGGCAGGGTCCACCGGAGGAGCCATGCCGGCAGCCTACCGGCGGACAGGATGGATCATGGACCATCGCGCTGTATGTGAACGGGGACAACAACCTCGAGAGATACTGGGGAGAGATAAGCCGACCCGCCCTCGAGAACATACCTTCGAGCGACGGTCTGACGATTGTGGCCATGGTAGATTGGGTTGCTGAGAACGGGACCTACGTCTACGAGATTTCAGGTGGGGTAACAACCGAGGTTGCCACGCACGAGGAGGAGAACTTCGGCGATGGCGCTACATTCACGCGGTTCCTCACGGATGTCGTCGCCCCAAGACAGTCCGATAACCTCGCCGTCATAGGCTGGGACCATGGCTATGCCTGGAGGTACTTCAGCGACGATTACACGTCCGACGGTGACAGGATAACGATGCCTGAACTGCAGACGGCAATTGAGACCGCTGGGATCTACATGGACATCTTAGCATTCGACGCGTGCAACATGGCGGCGATAGAGGTAGCTTATCAGATGTCACTCACCGATTGCGTCGGCCTCCTTGTCGCATCGGAGGAGTCGATCCCGCTGAACGGTTACCCATATGACCTCATGTTTACGCCCCTCGCAGAGGACCTTTCGCGCACGCCCGAGCAAGTCGCGGCTGACATGGTGATCGGCTGGGGTGAGCTGTACGGCCCCCAGACATGGGCGAAGACGAACTGCCTGTCAGCCACCGACGTGAGCGTCATAGGTGACAACATCGGCGTATTCGAGGAATGGGTCGAAGCGATGCACGCCAGCCTCGAGGAATACGAGTGGATGTACAAGGAAGACCTGAAGGCCGCGCTCAGCGCATGGGCGACATGTGAGCACGTTGACATAGTCGACCTCGGTCTGATGATCCTCGATGATGAGCAGATAACAGATTCGACGCTGATAGCTGCCACCGAGGCGATGGTCGAGGCGGTGACCTCGTCTGTACTCCTATACTGGAATGCCGACGAGGTGTCCGCCTTCAACGGCTTGACGTTGTACTGGGGCCTTGCAGGAGATTGGCTCGTTTACGCGGAAGCATACCACGATGTGGCATTCGCCGTTGAGACTGGCTGGTGGGACTTCCTGGCAGATTACAACTGAGGGTGCGCCTTAGACGGATGGCTCGAAACCGGTGCGTACTATCACTCAGTGCGCACCCCAAACGTTTATGTAATGCACTCCATTTGGGATGTTGCGACCAGGCTCCTGTAGTGTAGTCCGGCCAATCATTCGAGCCTCTCGAGGGCAGGCCCTATCAAGGGCATGGAGAAAGCTCGATACCCGGGTTCGAATCCCGGCGGGAGCACCATCCATCTCCGGATTTGGTGGCGGCAGCGATCAGTTATGGCTTCTCGGGCCTAAGCACCGTTCCTGGAAAATGTGTTATACCTAACGTCTCAGAGGCGATTGTGATGTTCTCGGCATCGTGGACCTCCTGCAGTATCCTGCGGTATATGCGATCCTGCAGGACCCTCCGCTCACGCGCCATAGCGATGTAGCGGACGCTTAGATTGATCCAGTTGTCCGTCAAACGCACGTAGATTGCTGGTTCCACATTGCGTTTCGAGAGGTAGTACCTGTTCATTATCCCGGACAGCTCCTTCTCGGCGTGCAACGTGATTTCCCTCGTCTCCTCCTCCACTATCTTGGTGACCCTCGAAACGGCGTCCTTCCAGTCACTGTCGTAAGTGATCGGAAGGGCTATCTCCTCCCATATGAAGCTGTGGTCCTTCGTATAGTTGTTTATGACGCTGGATATCACACGGCCGTTCGGCACCACTGTCAGCCTCCCCGTCGCCTGATCGCCGTCGAC
>JBFEPA010000133.1:0-2977 GCA_041550275.1 Thermoplasmata archaeon
AAAATCAGCTTGTTTGGCGGGCGGGATTTCGGAGGTTTTCCTTCACTTCGCCCAACAATTCGACATTCTTACGAACGTCATGCGCGGCGAAGGAAAGGTAAGAGATAGCATGATGATTCTGAAGATGAAGAAGGAGAACCTTTCCGCATTCCTCGAGACCGTCAAGGAGTGGGGAGAGCTGTGGGGTCCTACTAGGAAAGGCGAGAGGGTTGCATTCGACAAGGTCGAGGCGCTCTCTCAGATGGACCTGAAGGCAACGAGGACGATCATCCCACCCAAGAAGCTCCTCTACCCGCCACGGTTCACCATGTTCGACTTCGACGATGGGGGATATGTCGAGCGGACGGGCGACGTCCCGAACAGGATATTGTTCGGAATACACCCGTGTGACGTGCACGGCATCCAGACGATGGACAAGCTGTTCCTCGAGGACTATAAGGACCCTTACTACGCAGAGAGGAGGGAAAAGACCTTGCTCCTGGGGCACAGCTGTATCCCGGATGATAAGTGCATGTGCTTCGCGACGGACACGGAGTTCATCGCCGAGGGGTTCGACCTGTTCTTCACCGACCTCAAGATGTTCTACCTCGTCTGGGTCGGCTCCAGCAGGGGACACGACCTGATACGCATGAAGCCCGAGTTGTTCAGCCGCGACATCGGCAAGGACGACATAAAGAGCTACACTGAATACAGGAAATGGAAAACCTCGCAATTCAGCGCTAAGGCGGACTTCACGGGCATGCCGGACATATTCGAGCTCGGCTACGACAGCCCGATATGGGACGATCTCGCTGAGAAGTGCCTCTCATGTGGACAGTGCACGATGGTCTGCCCGACCTGCAACTGCTACAATGTCGTGGATGAGGTAGAGCTCGGAACTGTTGAGGGCACAAGGGACAGGTTCTGGGACAGCTGCATGTTCCGCGAATACTCACTCGTCGCTGGTGGACACAACTTCAGGGACAAGCGCGTCGACAGGCTGAAACTCTGGTATACTCACAAGCTGCAGGCATACATCAGTGAGTTCGGCGAGCCCGCGTGCGTTGGCTGCGGCAGGTGCGTCGCGACCTGCCCCGTCGATATCAATGTGGTCACTGTGGCAAACGCCCTTCGTGAGCAGGAGGTGGGCAAATGAAGAAGCTCTGCGTAGTGCTGGACGACCGCGAGGTTGAAGAGAACCCGTACAAGCCGGACATGTGGAGAATCGTGCGCAGATACCCCCTCACGGCGGATGTCAACTTCTTCCAGGCGAGGGCGGTCGATGTCGACCAGGTGCTCAAGATGAGCTACCTGCCAGGACAGTTCATAATGGGCTCTGTGCTCGGGGAGGGCGAAGCGCCGTTCTCGATATCGTCGACGCCGTCGCGACCTGGGCTCATGGAGTTCTGCATAAGGAACGTGGGCACGCTCACATCCACCCTGTTCAGACTCAAGGAGAACCATACGTTCGGGATACGCGGACCGTACGGCAACGGCTTCCCCATCGACAAGATGGAGGGCAAGGACATACTGATCGTAGCCGGAGGTCTTGGAGCCGCTCCGCTGAGGGCGCTGCTCCTATACATCCTCGACAACAGAGACAAGTTCGGCAAGCTGACGTATCTCCATGGCGCGAGGACTCCCGGCGAGATGCTGTTCAGAGAGGAGTTCATGCAGCTCAAAGAGCGAGACGACCTCAACTGTCTGCTGACGGTCGACCAGGACGACACGGGCAGCTGGACCGAGAGGGTCGGCGTCGTCACGAACCTGTTTAAGGAGATGGGGGCGATAGACGCGAAGAACACCTACGCAGCCGTGTGCGGCCCACCCGTGATGTACAAGTTCGTGATGCAGCACCTCGTCAAGCTGGACATACCCAAGCACCAGATACTGATGACGCTGGAGCGGCGCATGAAGTGCGGCGTCGGCAAGTGCGGGCACTGCGCGATAGAGTACCTGTACACATGCAGAGACGGCCCGGTGTTCACCTACTGGGATGTGCTTCATATGAAGGAACTCATCGGCAAGGGGGTGAGCAGCAATGTCATTGCCTAAGATAGGTGTATATGGCTTCACAGGCTGCGCCGGCGACCAGCTGATGATACTCAACTGCGAGGATCAGCTCTTGACATCTTCGGCGTGGTGGAGATCCAGTCGTTCGCAATGGCCAAGAGCGACAACCACGAGGGCGAGCTCGATTTGGCCTTCGTCGAGGGTTCAATATCGACCGAGGAACAGCTCGAGCACCTGAAGAATATCAGGGAGCGCTCGAAGGTGCTCGTCGCGATAGGCACATGCGCCTGCTGGGGAGGACCCCAGGCGATGAAGCTGGAGGAGGGCGGCTTCGACGAGCGCTACAAAGGTGTATACGGCAACGCGAAGATCGCGGTGTCGAAGGCGTTCGAGGCACAGCCAGTCGACGCGTTCGTCAAGGTCGAGATGAAGATACCCGGATGCCCGATAGACAAGACGGAGTTCCTGAGCTCCGTCTCGAAGGTCGTCGCTGGAAGGCATCCGTACCTCTACAAGTCCCCCGTGTGCATGGAGTGCAAGTGGAAGGAGAACCCATGCATACTGCTCGCGGGCAAGTTCTGCGCTGGCCCGCTGACCAAGGGCGGCTGCGGCGCGGTCTGTCCGTCGCACAACATGCCGTGCGTGGGCTGCTGGGGACCGACGGACGACCTCAACGTCGGCGCGGAGTACAGGCTCCTGCAGGAGAAGGGTTACGATGCTGACGAGATCGTCAAGAAGATCAAGAAGTTCGGCGGAGCCGGCGTCGCGAAGATGGTCAAGGAGCTCGACGCCGCCAAGAAACCCAAGAAGGGGGGCAAGAAATGAGGACGCTTGAGGTAGTTCCGCTCACGAGGGTCGAAGGAGACGGCGGCATAACGGTCACCGAAATTGGAAGCTGTCGCGAGGGCGATGGGCGCTTGACGGTACGTGATCCAGAGGGCCAAGAGCTATCGATTTTTCGCTCAGGTTATGATCATTTCATCCA
>JBFEPA010000134.1:0-2946 GCA_041550275.1 Thermoplasmata archaeon
ATCAGGGAGGGGACGGTCGACGACAAGTCGCGGAAGAAGATCGCCAAGGCCGAGCAGAAGAGGCTCAAGAAGGAGGCAAAGGCGGAGAAGAAACGCGAGGTATGACATTCATCGCATTCCGCAGAGCTACGGAAGACATGTGATGTATGTCATGAGCTACTAGGTGGTTATCGTCAATCTGAACATGCAGGAGCCCTGACAACCATGAGGAGTGAGAGAGCGCTAACCCGTCCTCCAGGAGCGTCGTTTCCAAAGTGCCTGTCTTGTCATCCGCTGCACAGCACTATCGAGATCTCGAAGGCGCGGCGACAGCATGCCGAGTATTGCCTCATTCTTGAGGACCTCGGAATAGACGTGATCTCCATGCCAGCAGACGACGAACACCCCGACGCATGCTTTGTCGAGGATTGCGCCGTTGTGCATGGCAGCAAGGCGCTCATCACCAGGATGGGTGCGCCCAGCCGGAGGGGGGAGGTGGACGCTGTCGAGGAGGTCCTCAGAGAGCATCTCGCGACGAAGCGTGCCTTCTCGCCCGCGACTGTTGAGGGAGGCGATGTCGTGCATCTCCCCGATCGTCTCGTAAGTGGCCTCAGCGCCCGCACGAACACAGAGGGCGTGAGGCAGATGACCGAGTGGCTCGAGGTCGATGTCGACACCATCGACGACGCGAGCATGATGCACCTGAAGAGCCATGTCACCTATCTCGGCGAAGGCAAGTGCATCGCGACGAGGCGGTTCGCGAACCACCCTGTGCTAGGCGACCTGGAGGTCATCATCGTCCCCGATGGAGAGGAATACGCCGCTGACACGCTCTCGATCGGCAGCACTGTCTTGATGCCATCTGGCAGGACGGCATCTCATGAGCTCGTGAGGCGGGCTGGGTTCGATGTCATACCAGTTGACGTTGGCGAGTTCGAGAAGTGCGACGGTGCTCTGACCTGCCTGTCGATCATATTCTGAATTGCCGATGCCAAAGATTTATCTCGGACGATGCAGTGTCCGCCTTGGTGCTTAGGAGATAGGGGGAGTATAGCGATGGTGCAAGTGCTGGATGTGATGGAGAAGGCTCTCGACGGCCTTCCGCTTAGCGAGAATGACTATCAGCTTAGGCGATACGCTCCGAAGGTGGCTGAGAAGGTTAAGGAGCACAGGATCAAATTTGACCCCGAGAGCCCCATCCCCGACGACGACTCTCTGGCGGACGCCCTCTTCGAGGCCGGCCTGGAGCTGCTCGTCGATGTCGGCGCATACTGCACGGACAGTAGCAGGGTCATCTCGTTCACTGAGTCGGAGGTCAAGGAGGCGCTTCGAAACGCCCCGTCCGAGGTCTTCTTCGGGGAGGGGCGTGACCGGAAGGCGATGGTCCCGAGAAAGGTCGAGGACCCTTCGCCTCCATGGTGCCTCCTGGGAGCTGCTGGCGGACCTGTCTCGAGCGACGAGTCGTTCCTCACGCTGATGGAGGGTTTCGCTGAGATACCGCAGACCAACTCGATCACCACCCCTGCGATAACCAAGGTGAGCGGCATGCGTGTTCGGCCGGCCTCACCTCTTGAGCTCTACGCGACTATGAGGAACGCCTCGTTGGGCAGGGAGGCGTGCAACAGGGTCGGCCGCGAGGGCAAGCCGTTCATGAACACGCTCGCGACCGCTGAGTCTGATGTGTCGCTCGCAGCTGCTGTGCACCCGCGGTTCGGCCTGAGGCCCTCCGATGGCTTCATGATTGCCAGCATGGACCCGATGAAGATGGATTTCGCGCGGCTCAACAAGGCCGTCATCGCGCATTCCATCGGCGCGCCGATAGGCATGGACTTCTCGCCCCTTCTGGGCGGCTACTCCGGAGGGCCTGAGGGCACGGCCGTGGGCACTGTCGCGACGCACCTGATGGGGCTGCTCACTCTCCAGACGAGCTACCTGATACCATTTCCGCTTCATCTGCGCTACGTGTCGAACAGCAGCAGGGAGATGCTGTGGACCATCAGCGCGATGGGGCAGGCCATAAGCCGGAACACGGATCTTCTGAGCATCAGCCTAAACTACACCGCGGCGGGCCCGTGTACGCCGATGTGCCTGTTCGAGACATCGGCCTCAGTGATGGCAGCAGTCGTCTCTGGTCTATCGATGGAGTCTGTAGGAGTCGCGACGAACAAGTACGAGGACAGGGTGACGCCCGTCGAGCCGAGGATATCCGCCGAGGTGGGGCACGCCGTTGCAGGGATGAAGCGGTCCGACGCAAACGAGATGGCAAACCGGCTCCTGAAGAAGTACGAGGGCAAGCTCTCTTCACCTCCGCTTGGCAAGACCCTTCAGGAATGCTGGAACGCCTCGAAGAGGAGGCCTAGCAAGGAATACGCCGCGCTCATCAGGAAGTACAAGAAGGATATGGCATCGGTCGGCGTGAAGTTGGAGTCATCAGACTTGGACGGCTAGTGATTCCAAGCGCTCACGAGCTCTACTCGAATCGCTCATGGGCGACCTGGACGCTGCGAAGACCATCGTGGGAAATCGAAACCACACGGTCGAGGCTGATTGCCGCCTCCTGAGCGCTCACGCATCGAAGGCCATGCGGCCTGTTGACGGCTTTGCAGTCATGTCCTGCAGCGAACTTGTTGTGTGTTTCGATCCTCTGTTTCACATAGTCGTTCGCAGTGTCCTTGAAGCCTTTCAGCCTGTCCTCAATCACGTCGAGCAGTGCCCCATCCATCTCATATCCAACGCTTCTTCTCGCAGAGGCGATTGCCGCCAGCATAGTCGTCCCCGTTCCAAGGAACGGGTCGAGCACGAGATCGCCCTTAGCGGAGTACATGTTGATGAGCCTATAGGGCAATTCGAACGGGAATGCTCCGCTCCTTTCCCTGCCGTTGCCGATATCCAGCCTCTGACTCGCCCCCCGCAGGTCAGTCCACACATCGGAGAACCACAGGTTCCTCTCCTCCCAGAAATAGGCGC
>JBFEPA010000135.1:0-2931 GCA_041550275.1 Thermoplasmata archaeon
ATCCTCGTCATCAACGCCATCCTGGCCATCGGTGGGCTGTGGATTGCCAACTTGTTTGTCAGCGAGTTCCTACCAGAGGTTTCGGACGCGATGACCCCCGTCAATCTGATCTTCGGGGGACTGGCGGTGTTCGTCCTCATCGGGGGGATACTCGCCATGGCGAGGAGGATGTGGGGGGTATGTCTCGTCGCTGCGATCGCATCGTTGCCCCTGTCGTTGATGTTCGGGCTGTTCTGTGGTATAGTCCAGGTGATGCTCGCGGTGGCTGCCCTCGTGCTCATAGCCCAGTCCAGGGAAGAGTTCCGCAAGCCCGAGGTTGCGACCTAACCGTGGAAACGCTCATCTGGCGCCAACCCAAATCTGGAGATCAGAGCCTCGCGGGCGTTGAGGGCTCAAGCCTGCCTCGAGGCGCTGCAGAGCGAGGAATAGGCATCACACGAACATCGGATCCTTGGACTGCTTCTTCCCGTTGGCTGTGCGCTCCCCGATCCACTTCGCGATCTGCTCCCCCAGTTCCTCCGCGTCCTCCCTGGACAAGCCTCCGAGCTCGGACGGTTCCACCTGTATCCTGACCTGGTTTCCATCGCCCACCGCAGGCGCCCTGTTCCACTCCTCCAGCTCAACCAGCAACTGCTCCACCGCCCATCTGCCCAGGGCGCTCCTGATGAGCGTGATCATGTCGACCATGCCGCCGCAGTACGACGATGAGGCCACCTTCTCTTTGGACGACCTCCGTATGTTCTCCTTGTTGCTCTCGACGAATCGGCGCATGCTCTCCTGGACGGCCTCCTTGACCACTTCCTCGTGCCCCCTGCTGCACTTGCACGCCGGGCTGTACGCCGATTCGTCCTTCGACTTATCTGCCTTGCCAGCTCTCCCTGCTCCACGCTTCCTGCTCATTCCTGAATCACCCGAGCCAACGCCTCTGCTCTTTGACGGCCAGACATGGTCGCGCTGAGTCCTGTTTGTTGCCTAGGACGGTCTGACCGAGGGACAAACGAGGTCGTCCTTGGAAGGCACGACGTCAAGCGTTCTCAGGAGAGGAATGGAAGGGCGTTGCCTCCCATCGTGACCCTGACCAGGACCTGGGCCGTTGGCCATCTTAGGGCGGATGTCTACTTGCTCTTCCTCCTCGAGGCTAGCACGGCCACCGCCACTATGCCAACGATGATTATAACCATCAGCACTATGAAACCGCCCGGGTCGAGGGGCTCTGCCTCCGAGCCCATGCTCGTGTATGCAGTGTACACAGGGTCGTGCACGACCTTGTACCCTTCCCACTGCGGGAAGGACACCGCGTACCACATCGGGAAGGCGTTGAACCCGTCCTTGTTGGCGGGTTGCAGGCTCCTCTGCGCGAGGTCCAGCGGTCCCGTGTACTTGCTCTGGACATAGTCGCTCAAGGCGTAAGCGAATATGCTCATCGCGCCCGCCCCGAAGCCCAGCTGCCACGCGACCAGCAGCAGGTCGACCGCCTGCGCGCTGATGATCGCGTTCAGGGCGGGCTGGTCGTTCCTGACCGTCAGGCCCGAGCTCTCATTGACCAGGTCGAATGTGCCACGAGTCCCTATCTGCATCGCCCGCTCGCCGTTGTCCCCGACCTTCAGCACAAGGTCCTGGTCCACGGGGGCCGTGATGCCGGTGTTGATGGTGTTCCCGGTCTCGTTCCCGAAAGCGCCCTGATACTTCGACGTGAAGACTGTCACGAAGTGCACCACGGATATCCCCATGGTGTCGGGTATGTCTCGCGGATCCAGCTGGATGGGGAAGCCAAGGAAGAGGAGCCACAGCTCCGTCACCTGCCCCAGGGTGTACCATGTCTCTGCCCTCACGACGCCCGTGGTGTTGTCCATCGTTATCTCATAGTCGACCGTCAGCTCGCTGAACTTGGCGATGTATCCAGTCCTGAGGAAAGCGCTCGCGAGGAAGTTCGGGCTCACGAACGCGTAGAGGTTAAGGTACTGGATGCCGAACCTGTAATGCCCCTCGCCCAGCTTCTGTAGCGGGCGCACGTTCACGTCGGGGACGTAGTCACCTTCCCCCAGCACCGAACTCACCCCGAACGGGACAACATAGAGGACTTCCTCGTGCCCCGGATCTGGGAGGCCGTTCGCGCCCGGGCCGGTGCCGTTGTAGGTGTCGTTGAATACCATCAAGAAGGCAAGCTCTGCGCCGATGAACACCTCCCGGTCCTCCGGTGTCCGGTAGTGCATCCCGAAGAGCTGGAACGGGATGGAGCCCGTGCCGTTCGCGTTCTCGACAGTGTTCAGGCAGAGCAGGAACGCCTGGACGCCCTCGTAGTTGACATACGACGCCGAGAAGTTCAGGTCGTCTCCGACGGGGCTCTGAACCTTGATTGAGCTGTTAGTCCAGTATTCCTCTTCGAATGTGTGCCCGAAGAACGCGGCCTCGTCACCGTCGTTCCAGGTGGCGGGGGGGAACGCGCTCACATTGACCACCAACATCATGCCCACAGCTACGCACACCAGAATCGTCAATGCTCGCTTCATGGCAGATCACACAACTCCTGCATCCCTCAGGGTTCCCATCGATGTGACGAACATGTATCCACATCATGGAATAATAACCTTTGCAGGGTTCCAGCGCTGGAAGGGGCGCTCGGACAAGAGGAGGGTTTCAGGCGGCCTCGCTCAGAGTCGATGTCAGGCGAGTTCCTTCTCCCTGAAGAGATAGGCCCCAAAGACAAGGAAGAATATCGTCAGGCCAAGCAACAGCGCAGCGGACCCCACCATGCCGGACGCCTCGTCCCACCTGCTGATGCTCCCGAAGTCCACCCATTCGGACCCGATGCTCCTCAGGTAGTGCTTGATGGAGGCGTTCTGGATAGCGCCGGGCAATGACCCGATGAACCCTTCCCATATGAACGCGTAGAAGAGTCCGACCATGACAGGTTTGCTGAACAGCACGCTG
>JBFEPA010000136.1:0-2903 GCA_041550275.1 Thermoplasmata archaeon
ACCCAACGGAAATCATTCCCATAACTGGAGCCCGTTAGGATACCAGACTACCCCATACCCCCGGTTGTTGCACCTTCGCAAGGAAGCCTCTACTTCTTCCTGAGCTTCTGAGCTCTCTTGCGCCTTCTCATCTTCTTCTTGCGCCACTTCCAGCGCTGCTTTCCGCGCTTCTTCCACGCTCGAGAACTTCTTTTCATGCGTCAGACTCCCTTTGCGACTGTTTGGCCGTACATCGCTTCCTTTTTATATGCCTTTTGATGGGGCGCAGCGGGCCGGTCGGGAATTTCGGGCGCTTCGGCGCCTTTCGAACCCGAGACCACTGGCTGTCCTCGGTTCAGCTTGTGAACCATAGAAGGCCAGTGCTATATCCGGACTAAGCCACCGGCCCATCTGGCCGGATGACAGATAAGTCCCCCTCGTATAAAACCTTGGTTCGAAGGACCGTTCCGGGAAGAGAAGGCGGTCGGCACGCCTCTCCCATGTCATGCGAACGCTTTAAGGACATTATTCTTCATACCTTCCTTCGTTCAAAATGGAAGAGATCGAGATCGTCGAACTCAAGAAGATGGATTTGAGGGATGCAGTTATCATCGACGGATTCCCTAGCGTCGGTCTTGTCAGTTCTATAGTCGCGAACTACCTGATCGCACTCCTCAAGATGGAGTACATCGCCGTGATGGACTCGAACCTTTTCCCAACCGTGTCGCTCATACGCAACTCAGAGCCACTCGGCCCTGCAAGGGTCTACGCAAGGCCGAATCTCAGGTCCGGGGAACAGCAAGTCGTCGTGTTCTCGACGGAGCTTCAGCCGTCAGCGACGCTGCTGAGGCCCCTCGGCACGGCGATCATCGACTTCGCCCAGCAGCAGAAGTGCAGTTTGATCATATCCGCAGGCGGCCTGATCGTCGAGGGAGATGATTCTGCTGAGGACTCAACTGAGGTGGGCGAAGTATCGGTCTACGGCATCGCCAGCACGGATTCTGCTGAGAAGATGCTGAACACAGCAGACTACGAGCCCTTCACCGAAGGTGTGATATCTGGAACTGCTGGCGTGCTGCTCAATGAGGGCCGTCGGCGCGGGGTTGATGTGATAACGCTGCTTGCCGAGGCAAGGCCAGATATGGCAGATGCCAGGGCAGCCGCGCTGATACTCACAGCCATCGACCAGATGATCATGCACCTAAGTCTCAACGTCGAACCGTTATGCAAGGAGGCAGAGAGGCTCGAGGCGCAATTGAAGGTGCTCCACAAGGATGCGGAGAAGAAGAGCCGTGACGTCTCGACAACCGTCGCAGGTTACTACTGATTGATGCGACGACCAGCGCATGAGGAACATTATTATAGCCGTCGCCGATTGTAACACCGCCGGGCATCTCGATTGACTATTCCGGGTCCGACAGAGTATGAGCGGGGTGAGCTGCTGGGGATGTGTTCCGATTGATAGACCTATTCTTCACAGGGATACTCGCCTCAATCCTCGTCGTGTGGTTGCTGGGAGTGCGGTTTCCCTACATCGGACAATTGGCGAAGTTCTTCAAGCGTTACATATACATCGTCTCCGCAGTGTTCTGGGCGGGATTGGTCCTCTTTGCGGCAATCTTCGTCTTGGACTTCGACTACTTCGATGGCATACACGATATTGACGAGGCTGTTCAGACGGCCGTCGAAGTCTATCCGGCCGGAATCAACCCTTATGAGGAGTTCATCGTCCCGCGGTTCCAGGGCAAGTACGCGCCCAACGTGGCGTGGTCGATGGGCCCGTACAACTACCTCCCATTGGACCTGTTCGTTTACATTGGCTTCTATAAGGCCCTGGGTTGGATCGGGTCGCCAGTATGGTTCGTCATCGCGAACCTCATGCTTTCCGGAGCCGCCTTCACGATTCTCAGAAGCATGTTGAAGGCAGATTGGATCGCCTACGCACCGATTGCGGGAATTGTCATGCTGTTCTACTCGTTCGACAACGCGTCTCTAACGCTCCTTCTGATGGTCCTTTCGATATTCGTGTACAGAAAGGCTTCGTGGCACCCCGGGGCGCTCGCCATCTTCATAATGGCGCTTGCTACGATGACGAAGGTCTTTGCTGGCATACCCTTGGTGGTGCTGGTCCTCTACGAGCTTCAGCATGGGATTACGGCGCGAGACTGGAAGCGGACAGTTGGCGCGGCCGTCTCGACGGCGTGCGGGGCAGCAGTCGCCATTCTTCTCATGCTGCCTTTTGGCATATCCGCCGTGCTCGATGCGGCGGTCTTCTTCCATGCCAGCGGAGCTCTGCGCGAAGGCACATCGGTCGGTGGTACGCTCCTCAGCGAGATAATGCTCGAGAGCGAGTACTACTCGATGGTCAGCGGGGCCATCGTCTTTGCCGCGTTGATCATAAGCATGCGCCTCAGGAGTCTTAACGACCGTGTCCTGCTGACGACAACTGCGTTTCTCCTGGTAGTGGTGAAGAGCAGCCTGGCGCCTCTGATCGTTGCAGGTCTGTTCCTCGTCCTCCGGCTGAGGGAAGTCGCGGATCACAATGCTATCGGGCAACCTGGACAAGGCGAAGAAACGGCTGAGGCCGCTCCCGCCCAGCATCCTACGGATGCCGAGATGATCGCATCGTCCCCATAGTGTCCATTCAATGCGCTTCTACCCCTATACGAGCTCATATTTCCGTGTGTTGCTAAACAAATATCTATGGATTCAACCATCCACGAAAGGATACCTGATAATCCGCACAGGTTTCGAGGGGTTCGTATGTCGGCAAGAAATGCTTCAATCAAGACGAATGAGGTACCCGGTCCAAAGTCCGCTGAGCTGGGGATGATGAGGGAAAAACTGATTGCGAAGGGCGTAGGAATCGTCGCGCCCGTGTACATCGAGAAGGCCGAGGGCTCGCTCCTTACTGACATCGACGG
>JBFEPA010000137.1:0-2894 GCA_041550275.1 Thermoplasmata archaeon
AATCGCGCGTCGCCCCACTCGGACGCGACCTCGGCGACTATGTCAGCAGTGTCGTCGCTGACAGCGCCTTCGTGGAACGCCAGTTCGGCTCTCTGAATCACGATGTCCTTCAGCTCCTCGCAGTTGTATTTGCCGAACTCGATCACGTTCGTACGCTTGAACGTGCTCGCCGAAGCCGTGTCCAGGAGGTCCAGGACATTCTTCTGCGAGATCAGAATCAACGAGATGAACTCCCTGCCATCGACCTTCTCTTCGCCGAACCGCGTGAGCTTGTAGATGATGTCCGGCCCAGCCTTCTTGAGCAGGACGTCTGCCTCGTCGAGCACTATGACGAGGTGCACCTTCCGCTTCTCGAGGTCTTTTCTCAGTATGCGCAGCATCTCGGCGATGGAGAACCCCCTGTCAGGGAAGTTGGGTTGGAAATGGTTCACTATCTGCAGTATGACACTGGACTCGCTGTTCCTCTGCCTGCAGTTGACAATCGTCCAGTCTATCGCCTTCTGGTGCTTCTCACCGTACTCCTTGAGGTCCATGCAGAAGCGCTTCGATGTCGCCGTCTTTCCAGTGCCGACGCTTCCCATGAGTACCGCGTTCTGCGAGAAGTTGGAGTCTAGCACAGGCCGGAAGAGCATGATGAGCTTCTTCATCTGTGCCTCCCTGTGTATCAGCTTCGGCGGGACGTAATCGAACGAGAGGGTCCTCTGGTCCTTGAACACACTCTTGCCTACAGCGTCCCACATACGAATCAGCCTGGCCAGCCATCGCTATTGACTTCTCCGTATTTTAAACGATTTGCCGGGCGCGGCCGACAGAGAGAAGCAAAACGATTTATGCTAAAAGAGCGGTCGAAGGGAGTGGTGGTAGGACGCCTTCCGAAGACGACCTGATCAACTCGCTCGTCAAGGGTACGAAGACGATGCTGAGCTCCGAGACGCTCCTCGTGGACGCCGTGCAGGACCTCGTACGGGACGAGATAAAGAAGCACATACGGCAGAAGATCGATGCCGACCCTGAGCTCAGGAAGGAGCTCGCCGACGCCGTCAAGATGATGATGGACGCCAAGATACACGAGGCCATCGCCGTGCTGAAGCTCGCCAAGGGCGGCGCCAAGCTGGGTCTCTCGATGGTACCTCCTGACCTGAGGAAGGAGATGGGCCAGGAACTGGTGTCCATGTTCGAGCGAGAAGTGAACCAAATGCTCGGACAGGATTGACCCGTGACAGCTATCGGCTCCGCTGAGCAGGCGCTTGAGCTGCGGTCATAGCCCGGTGTCGTGTCCCGGCGGGGAAGAAGGGTTTTGAGATCTCTGGGGAGATCGGAGGCTCACGATCATCCGAACAGAGCGCTGAGACCAGCCGCAGCCTCTTCCTCGGAGACCTTCTCCTCTTTCTTCTCCTCTTTCTTCTCTTCCTTCTTCGCGTCGGGTCCCGCAGCGGGTGCCTGTGCTGCCGCCACTGGCGCTGCCACGGCTGTGGCTATGGCCTCTTCGATATCGACGCCCTCCAGGGCGGCCGTGAGGGCCTTCACCCGGGTCGCGTCCACATCGACGCCTGCGGCTTTCAACACGTTCGTTATGTTCTCCTCTGTCACTGGCTTCTTTGCCGAGTGCAGGACCATCGCGCTGTACACATACTCCATTCTTCTGCCTCCTTTAGCTAGATTATCCGAATAGCGCTCCGAGGCCAGCTGCAGCCTCCTCCTCGGAGACCTTCTCCTCGTCCTTCTTGCCCTTGTCGTCCTTCTTCGCAGAGCCTCCCTCGTCATCGTCCTTGCGAGGGGTCGCCGTAGGGGCGGCGCTCATGGCGTTCTTCAGCTCCTCGTCGAGCGCCTCGGGCGCCCTCGAAGCCAAAGCAATCATCTGGGAGCTCGCCTTCGCGAGCATTAGCTTGATCGTCTCGGAGTTTACGACGCCTGAGTTCACAGCCAGGTTCAATGCGCTGCTGTGAGCCTTCGCGAGCAGCGGCCTGACCGTTATGGCGGTCGCGTATCCCGCGTAGACCGACAGGTTGATTGCGCTCGTCGCCGCGAGTCGTACCCTGGCGAGGTATTCAAGGTCGTCCACCTCTAGCACGTCCTTGCCGTACAAAGTGCCGTCTTCGAATGCGACCCTCAGGTCGAGTCCGACAGTGATTGGGAATATCTCGAGCTTCGAAAGGACCAGGGCGACCTCGCGCGGGATCTCGTCCCCCTTCTTGACGAGGACCTTATCCCTCTTGATCACCACTTTGCCCTGCTCGATTGCCGCTGGTAGGCCCGCCTTCTGCAGCTCGCCCACAACAGGTCCTGGCTTGAAAGGCGTGTCCCCCGCCTTGATCTCGATGTCCTCCGGTGAAGTCTCCCCACCCCTTGCCGGCATCTTCGTCTTTGTGCTGCTGAGTTGCTTGTACAGCCTGAACGGGTTGAGGTCCGAGGTGACGATCGCGCACTGGTCGTCGACCGAGTTGGCGAGGCCGTCGATGCCGTTCCGCTTCTTCGCCGCCTCCTGGATCGCCAGCTTCATGAGCGAGTTCTTGAGCATCGTGATGTGCACGTGCTCACGCAGGTTGGACCGCATCGTCTGAAACGCCGGTGCCGGCACTCCTCTGATGTTGATTATGCCGACGACCTTGCAGTCGGAGATGTGCGTCGCCAGCTTCTCGACCGCCTCCTTCTTCCATGAAGCAACATGCGCCGTCATCTTAGATCACCTTGTATGACGGGCCCATGGTGGTCTTGACATATGCCGACCTGATGTTCTGCCTGCCCCTCTCGAGCTTGGTCGTTATCCGTCCTAGTACGACGTCTATGTTCTCAGCGAGATGCTCCGGTGGCATGTCCTTTGCACCAACGGGCATGTGGAAAGTGAGCTTGTCCCTGGTCCTGACCGTCACGCTCGCCCTCAGTTTCTCGATGGC
>JBFEPA010000138.1:0-2889 GCA_041550275.1 Thermoplasmata archaeon
GGCAACAAGGATGAGGCCTATCAGTCCCAATATCGAGGGAATCGTCAGTATCCCCGCCAGCAAAGCCCATACGAAGTTCTTCTTCTGAATTGAGAATATGCCCCCAAGCACGGAGACGACCCCGAGAACCAAGATGATCAACCCAATAGCCATTACGAGCCCGCTGTCGCCGTCATCCAAGACCGACATTATGGCCCCGCCAGTAACTGCGCCTATGCCAACGAGGAGATAGATCAAGCTGCCGAGGATTATCAGGATGCCGGCTGCAAGCGGCATTGCGCTGTCCTTCGTTTGCGTCTGCGGTGGCGCCATCACGACTCTGAAATCATGTCCACAATACGGGCACACGTTAGCATCCCACGATATCGACCGTCCGCAGGACACACAATTCCTATCTTGCTGGGCTTGCACCTCAGACATAGTTCACCTTCCTTCCCTTCTCCAAGAGGAATGCCAGAGGCGTTCCTCTCTTCCACCCTAGAGGGAACTGGCCGTTATTAAACGGTTGTTGTGGTTGTCCTATGTTTGGACTCCTCACATGAAGGAATACGAGTGTTCAGCCAAACTCATCGCGCGATATAACGACCAGCACAAGTCCTATCAGCCCAAGCAAGCCGCCAATCAGGAAGCCGATGCTGATCAGCCCGAATATTCCTCCGATGACTGCCAGCGCGAAGTGCTTGCGCGTCACAGCGAAGAGTCCGCCGATTATTGCTATGGTCCCGAATATGATCTCAATCACGCCGCATATCCCGAGTATCTCATCGAGATCGGAGAAGGTTATGCCACTATCCCTCAGCTGCTGGTTATCCAGCTCCTCGAGGTCTTGCGGGTCCAGCATGATGAAGCTGATAGCCATGACCAATGCCAGAACGCCGGCGACTATGATGAGCACGCCGCCAAGTACCGGCTTCGCTGAACGCTGCTGAGGCTCTGTGGGGGCGGCGATGAACCTGTAATCGTGCCCGCAGTACGGGCACACGTTCGAATCCCATCTTATCGAGCGGCCGCACGAAACGCAGTTACGCGATACCGGTTCGTAAGAAGGCGATGGCGCATTCGGTGGCTGCTGCGCCGAAGGAGACGCATCTGCTGGACCGGGGTTCTCTGAGCTCATGTTGAAGACATCCTCCCGTCTTCGAATGGTATGGACGATATATCAGGGTTTGCCGCAATGGTGGTCCTGCACTTTGGACTCTTCATCTCGAGGGACATCATGGCCTTCTCTAAGGGCCATCATGAACTGAGCGAGCAGCACGGCGAGGGCGATTCCCGCCACTATGCCTGTGACGAGTCTGAGGGCGTTTGTCGACTCGTAGGACGTTACCAGCTGTAGACCGCCATCCACTCCGATCGGTACCAAACCCAACAGCAGAAACAAGGGGCTAATCGTCAGAACATAGAACAATGCAACTGCTGACCCGACGGCCAGGCCGATGAACAGCCCGACGTCCCTGGCACAGAACGGCATCTGATTGTCATTCAGGAAGTAGCTCCTATTCGCGAGCTGGTGACATTGGCTGTCACCTATCCAGTATACAACGCGCGGAATCGGGTCAAGGTCGGAGATGACATCTGAGTTGTCGCGAGATCCAACCTTGCCGGAGAGATCAGTCAGAGTGCCGCTGGGCGCGAGGAACGGTGAGATGACAACGAGCGCCAGCCATGACGCTGTCAACGCGAACATGAGCAGTATCGCCATCGATGTGATCCTCGGAAGCCGCATTCGTCCACCGTCATTGCCTTGGAGGTTATAGTCACTTCTCGACGACCACGGAGGCGTAGCCCACTACATCGTTCATCGGCCTCACATCGCCCGATGTGGCGTACTTCAGCACGCGCGCCTTTCCCCCTCTGCATGCTGTCATCATCGCCATCACTGGGCCGTAGCCACACATCGAGATGTTCTCTTCTAGCACGACATCGTACAACGCCTTGGCGTCCATGTGCTCTATAGCGTCCAAGGCCATGCCGTCCTTCGTCTTCGCGGTCTCCTTCGTGACGTAATGTGAGAAATCAGTGGATGCTATGACGACAACGTCCTTCCCTTCCATGGCCTGACGGACGATCTCTCCCACGGAGATGGCGGCATCGTAATCCTGGAACGCCATACAGATCGGTACGAACTTGAAGTCTTTTGACAGATACTGCAGGAACGGCAGCTGAAGCTCGATGGAATGTTCATAGTAATGCGCTTGCGGGTCGATATCGATAAGCTCCTTCTTCATCGCCGTCGCAAGCTCGACATCCACCTTGGCGACTCCCAGGGGCGTCTCGAAGTCCTCCGTCGTGATTGCGATTCCCGAGCCTCTGCCCGTATGGTTCGGTCCGATTATGACGAACGTCTCTGGGAAGCCGTCAGCCGCGATCGAACTGAAGAGGTGCGCGGCGACTGGGCCTGAGAATACGAAACCTGCGTGAGGCGACACTCCACCGATGATCTTACGCGACCCGCCCTTGACGACGGGGACAGTCTTTGGACCGAGCGGGCTGTTGAAGCATTCCTCGATCTGATGCTTGAGATCCTCCTTGCCACCAGCGTAGAACTGTCCTGCTACTGCGGGACTCCTCATATGACCTTCCCCCTGCTCAGGACGGCAATCGCTCTGACGGCGTAATAGGTTTTCCCAGAAATCCTTGAGAAATCAGAGGGTCGCTTCGAAGTCCTCGACTGGCATCTTGAAGTCCTCGTTGGACTGAAGCGCACCGCGAGCCTTCAAGACCTCCCTCGTGAGCAACCAGTAGACCGTGGCGAGTGCGCGACGACCTTTATTGTTGGACGGGACGACGAGGTCGACGTTCCTCGTCTCGTTGTTCGCGTCACATATGGCCACTATGGGAATGCCGACGCTCAGCGCCTCTGACAGCGCCTGGTCGTCCGCTGCTGGA
>JBFEPA010000139.1:0-2861 GCA_041550275.1 Thermoplasmata archaeon
CCGAGACAGGACCATATAAACAGGATGAGGAAGCACAAGGTGATCGCGTCCATGCAGCCAAACTTCGTCGGTGAGTGGAGCGGCATCGATGGAATGTACGTGGAGCGGCTCGGGCCTGACAGAGCCTGCAGGAACAACCCGTTCAAGGACATCCTCAGCGCCAAGGTGAAGCTCGTTTTCGGGTCCGACTGCATGCCGTTCTCGCCTTTGTATGGAATACGGTCTGCTGTCAACGCAACGTATCCGTGCCAACGTCTCACTGTCGAAGAGGCATTCCTGAGTTATACTCGCGAAGCGGCGTTCGCGTCCTTCGAGGAGGGCTCGAAGGGAAGCATCGCAGCGGGCAAAGTGGCGGATTTCGTCGTCCTGTCAGATGACCCCTTCAGGGATGAAAAGGCGCTCAACTCGGTGACGGTGCTCAAGACAATACTCGCTGGCGAGGTCGTGTTTGACCGATCGGTCAGCAAGAGAACTGCGAAGTGACGCACTTCATCGGCTGTTGACAGCCTCTGATTGGAGGCGGCGGCGCCGTTCTACTCCTTAGCTGCGGTCGTCTCGTCCTTCGGCTCCTCCATGAGGGACAACAATCTTGCCATCGCTACTGTGAAATCCTCGATCTTCACATCGACCTCGGCCCTGTCCACGGGCACCTCATCCCTCACAGCGCAGTCGAAATGGACCTGGCACTTGGGGCAGAACATGAGCAGTCTGTCGGCTCCGAGTCTCTTAGCCTCCTGGATGCGGTCTATCTGCATGCTCTTCGCCTGCGCGTTGCAGTTGGACCATGCGCTAACGCCGCAGCATACGGCCTTGTCCTTCGTCCTCTCCATCTCGACGTAGTTGTCGCCTGAGAACGCCTCTGCGAGCTCCCTCGGACTATCGTAGATTCCGGAGTGTCTGCCGAGACGACAACTGTCATGGTACGCGAACTTGTACGGGGCCTTGGTGAAGTCGTCCACGCTTATCTGCCCTGAATCGATCAGCTGCTTTACGAAGTCGGATATGTGCACGAGCTCGAAATCGAGGTCTCCCATCAGATCCTGATAGTCCGAGTTGAAGGTCCTATAACACTCAGGACAGGTGAATACGACCTTCTTCGCACCTGATTTCTTAATCAGGTCTATATTGTACTCCATAAGCTTCTCGAAGTCGATCTCGTTGCCCGTCCAGTTGAGGTCGTGTCCGCAGCATTTCTCTTCGTTGCTTACGACCGGTTTGATGCCCGCTTTGTTCATGATGCGGACGGCGCTCTCGCAGATATCCTGCAGCCTCAGCTCTCTGTCCTTGAAGATCGCGTCGTATTGTGGTAGGCAGCCGACGAAGTAGAACACATCTCCTTTGTCTGCGATCTCGAGGTCGTCCTTCACCCATGCAAGGCGTTTTTGCTTGAGGTCCGCGTTTGCCATTATGCGTTGCACGGAATGTATCAATCCTCCTTGGGAGCATAACGGTGCAGCACCGTACTTGACCGCCTCCTCCCTCATGCCGCGGATGAAGCCTGAGTAATCTACTTTGTATGGGCACATCGCGTTGCACTGTTCGCACGCGAAGCATGTCCATATGTCGCGGTCAGTCGCGATGTTCTCGACTATGCCCTCCATCGCTCTCAGGACTATCGTCCTCGGGGCGAAGTTCGGGTCGAAGGTCGCTATCGGGCAGACGGTGGTGCACTTCCCACATTCCACACAATCGAAGGCGCCGGTGTCCTCGATCATCTGTTTGACCTCTTGCTTGGTCTGCTCAGCTGTCCTCGGGGCAGACTTATTCAGGTCTCTGAGGGGTGGGAGCGGTCCCAACGACCTTACCTCTTCTACGAACTCATTGACGGCCTTCGCGAACTTGGTCCTCTCAGACGCGTTGATCCATTCAGTCCTCAACCTCCTGGAATCAAGCCCCATGACATCGAACAATCCCTTCAATGCTTCGACCCTTTCCTCTGCCTTCTTGTTGCCTGAGACGTAATGGCAGTTGTCCATCAGGCATCCGATGATGATGACTCCATGGGCGCCGTGCTCGAAGGCGTCCATTATCACGCTTGACTCGACACTGCCGCTGCACATCACCCTGATTATCTTCACATTGGGAGGGTATTCGATCTTGTTGACGCCAGCGAGGTTCGCCGATGGGTAGCCGCACCAGGTGCATGTGAACGCGATTATCTCTGGCTCGAACGAATCGCCCTTGCCCTCAGCCATCGGCACCAGCCTCCTGTAATAGCGCCCTTATCTGAGCCTCAACCTGCTCGCGCTTGAATGTGTTGATGGTTATCGCCTTGTTGCAGCATGCTGCGGAACAGGCTCCGCAGCCCTCGCAGACTATCTCGTCCACTTTGGATACGGTCACTCCCTTCTCCTTGTCCTCGACGAGGGAGATGGCCTCGTACTCGCATGCATCCCTACATCTGCCGCATCCACGACAACGCTCCTCGTCGACGAAAGCCACGATTCTCGGGAACAGTATCTTGCCCTTCTGCATCAGGTCTATTGCACTGGCCGCGGCCGCCTTCGCGTCCTCGATAGAATATCTGATCCCCTTCGGACCCTGTGCAGTGCCAGCAACATACACTCCTCTCCTGAACTCGGAAGGGAACATCGGGTTGATGTCCTTCATGAATCTGTCGATGTCCGTCTGTATGTGGAGCATCTTAGAGATGGCTTCACTGCCGTCCGCAGGCTCCTGCCCGACTGCTAGCACTACGAGGTCGGATGGAATGTTGAGAAGGTCACCGGAGTCAGTATCGAGCGCCCTGATGTACAGCTGTCCGCGGTCCTCGACGACCTCGGAAACCCGCCCTCGGACGAAGTTGATACCTTCCTCTTTGGCCTGGTCGTAGAACTCCTCGAGTCCCCGGTACGGTCCTC
>JBFEPA010000140.1:0-2821 GCA_041550275.1 Thermoplasmata archaeon
GAAATCAACGGCTGGAGCTCAAAGATCACATTCTCCGCGACACACATCATACCCGGACACTACAGGTGCGGCAGGCTGCACGGGCACGACTACGCCATCAACGCGACGATATTCGGGAGCATCGGGAAGGACGGCGTTATACTGGACTTCATCAGCGTCAAGGAGTTTCTGCGCAAGATCGCGGCAGAACTCGACCATAAAGTGCTCATACCCATGCGGGACAAGGGCATCAAACGCGATGGGCGGTCGATCCACTACTCCACCAAGGACAAGGAATATCTCTTCCCTGAGGAGGACTGCGCGATGCTGGACGTGGGCGTCGCATCGGCTGAGGAGCTGGCGAACTTCGTCCTCGCAAGGGTGAGGGAGGAAGTCCGCTTTCCGGAGAACGTCACAAGGGTCGAGATAGGCGTCGACGAGGGCGAGGGACAAGGCGCCTGGACGGGCATAGACCTCAACGCGTGAGGATAGTGCTGCAAATGGTTTTCGCAGTTGTTCTTCTGTCTGGAGGGCTCGATTCGACGACTGCTCTCGCGATGGCTTCCGAGAGCAAGCAGGACATCGTGGCGCTCACGTTTGACTATGGCCAGAAGCACGGCAAGGAGGTCGAGAGCGCACGAGAGGTCGCCAGGCACTACGGGGTGAAGAGACACATCATAATGGAGCTCGATATCGGGCGGTACCTCGACAGCTCTCTAACCGACAAGGCCCAGAGCGTGCCGGTTGACGGACTTGAGAGGAACGGCCCCGACGGGATTCCCAACACCTATGTCCCAGGACGCAATATCGTGTTCCTCAGTGTGGCATCCGCCATTGCGGAAGGGATGGCAGCCGATTCGATAGTCATAGCTGCCAACGCTGTCGACTACAGCGGTTACCCTGACTGCACCCCAGAGTTCATCGAGGCATTTCAGAGGACCCTCGCTGTGGGCACCAAGAGGGGGGTTGGTGGAAGGCCCGTCCGGATCGAGGCGCCGCTTCTCATGATGACGAAGGCAGACATCGTCCGGGAGGCCGTGCGCTTGGGCGCACCGCTTGACCTTACATGGAGCTGCTACAAAGGCGAGGAGAAGGCGTGTGGCATATGTGACTCGTGCCGACTGCGCCTGAGGGGTTTCATGGAGGCTGGCGAGACGGACCCGTTGCAATACGAGAGAAGATGAGGGATGGCTGATGAAGATATACTCCATATTTCGGTCGATACAGGGCGAAGGCGTCACGATCGGCGCGCCGACGGCATTCATAAGGACTTCTGGCTGCCCGCTGCGATGCACATACTGTGATACCGCCCAGGCGTTCGAGAAGGGCGAGGAGATGTCGCTGGACGACATCATCGCTCAGGTCGAGAAGATGAAGACCAAGACCATCTGCCTGACGGGTGGGGAGCCCCTTGCGCAGAAGGATTCCTACAAGCTCATCGAGAGACTGCTCGCCAAACGGTTCGTGGTGGTCGTGGAGACCAGTGGCGCGATTCCCCTCGACGAGATGCCTTGCGATGAGAGCCTGTCGATCAGCATGGATATCAAGTGCCCATCGTCAGGCGAGTCAGCCAAGATGGTCTACAGCAACATAGAGCTACTAGGGCCGACCGACCAGCTCAAGTTCGTCATCTCGGACAAGAACGACTACGACTTCGCCAAGGACGTCGTAAAGGAATATGCTCCCAAGTGCGAGGTGATATTCACCCCAGTCGGAGGCACCGACCTCAAAGACCTCGCGGAGAGCGTGCTGAAGGACGGCCTTGAGGTGAGGGTCCTCCCACAGCTGCACAAGTTCATTTGGGGCGACGAGGACAACAGGTGACTGAGACCGCTCATCCTCTGAAGACGGGACGCTTTGACAACAGCATGGGCAACGGGAGCGAGGCCTTCGGATATCCAGCAGAGAGCGAGCCGACCTCGGTGACCAGCTGCTCGCGTGTCATGACCTTCATCTCGCCGGATCTGAGACGTACGGGGAACTGCCCGGACACCTTCTCCTTGTCGCCGATGACGATTATCATGTTGACCCACTCGCGCTCGGCGTTCCTGATCTTCTTGCCCACGGAGTCGTCCGAGTCGTCTATGTCCACTCTGGCATCGATGGACTCGGCGAGTGCTATGCAGTCCTCGACGAACGACTCGCCCACCGGGATGAGCCGGACCTGCGTCGGCGACAGCCAGAACGGGAAGCAGGGCTTCTCCATCTTGAGCGCCTCCTCCAAGAGCACGTACATCCACCGCTCTATCGAGCCGATCGAAGAGTGACAGATTATGCATCCTTTCTTCTTGCCGTCCTCGTCGACGAATAGTATGCCGTACCTCTCGGCGTCTGCCACATCAAGCTGGACGGTGCTGAGCTGCACGGCACCACCGGTGGAGTCCACACCATTGAATTCGTGCTTGACTGCCCAGTAGTGCTTCATCTCGGAGAGCACCTCAATCAGAGCCGGTCTGCCAGAGTACTTCAGTAGCTCGACGATATTCTCTTTGTACTTGTCGTAGTAATCCTTCACGATCCTGAATGCCACCGCGTACTCCACGCCCGTGGCGTCTGCGAGGTCTGAGTAGTGTCTGTACAGGTGCATGTACTCGTTCCATCCACCGTCCAGGTCCTTCACGAAGCAGTGTACATCTGGCATGTGAAATGCCCTTAGCCTCTTCAAACCGGTCAGCTCGCCACGCTGTTCGAGGCGGAAGCTCTTGGAGAACTCGTAAATCCTCAGTGGGAGGTTCCTGTAGCTGAGGGTCGCGTCCTTCATCATGCGGAACAGGCCGAAATCGCCAGCGAACCTCAGGACGAACTCCCTCTTCTCCTCGGTCTTGAGCGTGTAATGCCTCTC
>JBFEPA010000141.1:0-2746 GCA_041550275.1 Thermoplasmata archaeon
GAGAGCCAGCGCCTTTGGAGCACATTCCTCAGAGGTATGTGAGCCCACCCCCGTCTATCATGGCAGAGTAGACCGTCACATCTGCATTTCGCTCTCCTTCACCGACCGTTACGATGCCCAGTATCCCGGAGTAGACATATCCCGCGTCAAGCTGCATACGGAGGCTCTCTCTCGAGACTTCGCTGTCTGATAACAAGCCCCATATGAGCCTCATAACATCTGACCCGATTGCCCCCTGGTGCGTCAATGGCCTGCCATATCTCTCCTCGAATTCGGCGAGGAATGAGGTGTCAATCGCCGCGGTCGGGCTATACATTATCGGCGCGCTGACATAACATCCTTGGGCCCCTGGTATTTCCCACATTTCTGGAATGGATGCTTCGACGGCGCCAAGGACGTGTCCTGAGTAGCCGCTTGAGTTCAGCTCGTCGAAGATAGCCTCGAACTGATGTCTAAGCGCCACCGCGAACACAGCGTCGTTGTCAATGACGCTTTCGACCCCCTCGGAGAAGTCGCTGCAGTCAGAAGCGAAGCCATATGGTTCCACGGGCACTCCGACACCTTCCAGGTCCGCAGTCAACTGATCCTTCACAGGGTTGCCGTACGCGTCGTCCAAGTGCATGATCCCAACAGAGCTCACGTTAAGCGTTTGAAGGGTTCTGAATGCATTGTCACTCTCACCTGAAGGCGCCACATAGAATCGGAAGGTCCACTCTTTCCCCTCTGTCAGATCCTCTCCAGTCGCCCCAACTGAGATTAGCACTATGCCGTTCTCCTCGGCGATGTCCGACATGTATGTCGCGGCTCCTCTAGTGGCAGTCACGACTGCGAGTGGGTGATACTTCTCCTCCGCTTCGAGCAACTTCTCAACTGCGACCTCGTAAGCGGACTCGCAGTCCATCACAATGAGTCGCACGCGCATCCCGTTTATCCCACCCCACCTGTTGAGCTTCTCCGTGGTCAGAGTCATCGCGTCTTGAATCTCAATCAGGTACGAGGAGGCCCCTGACAAGGGCAAGATTGCCACAATGGTGACCTGCGGTTCGGAGATTCCGGACAGCGTCCAAGCTGCTGACGCAGCAAGGACCGATACCGCAATGGCGCTGATTATCACCGCCATCTTCTTTGACGGCTTGCGCCATTTCCTATCCATACTGCCTTCGTGCGTCGATTCCGAGCCCCCATGGTCAGAGTCATCCGGCTGACGACTTCGGTCTTCGCGCGCCTCTTCCGCGAGCATCATTCGCACTCTCCCAGCACTAAGGTCCTTGCCAAGGTCGGGCAATCAGCAGTGAATATGATTGACTTGTCAGCTTTATATTACTCCTGCCGAAGTCTGATTACGACCAGATATGGGCTGCCGTGCTAAATAACAGCATGTTCAAATGCAGCAAGGAAGTCCTGTCGATGGCATCATCCTAATAGGACATGGCGATAAGAGTCATGGTCAAGAATGCTCTCGAGATGGTTGGGATGTGGACCGGGCGAGATTTGAACTCGCGGCCTCCCGCATGCCAAGCGGGCGATCTTCCGCTGATCTACCGGCCCATTGCGGGCGGCGTTGTATGCGCTGGTCGTAGTTAAAGCTTATTCGATTGGGTTCTTCGCTCAGGCGAACGAGTCCAGCTTCTTCTGGAATCTGACCTTCTCACCCTCGACCGGGAGTGGATACTCACCGTTCAGGCAGCCGAGGCAGAGGTCGTTTGCATTCAGCCCTATGGCTTCGACGAGCCCCTCTATCGATAGATATCCCAGACTGTCGGCAGTGAGCATCTTGCAGATATCGTCCACGCTTCTTCCAGTGGCGGCGAACTGGTCCCTGGTCTTCATGTCTATACCAAAGTAGCATGGGGTGCGTATCGGAGGTGAGCCAACTCTAACATGGACCTCCTTGGCCCCTGCATTCCTCACGAGCTGCACGATCTGCCTCATGGTGGTCCCTCTCACGATGGAATCGTCCACAAGGACGATTCGCTTATCCTTGATGACACTCTTGAGCGGGTTTAGCTTGAGCATTACGCTCGTGCTCCTGTCCGTCTGCTCGGGCATTATGAAAGTCCTCTCGACATACCGGTTCTTCATCAGCCCTTCCGAGTACGGTATGCCTATCTGTTCAGAGTACCCCATCGAATGGGACCTCCCCGAGTCGGGCACTGGAACTATGACATCCGCATCCACGGGCTGCTCTATGGCCAGACGCTGCCCTATCTTGCGCCTGACGTCGTACACGAGCCTGCCATCGAGGCAGGAATCGGCACGTGCAATGTACACCCACTCGAACATGCAGTGCGCTCTGCCCTTTGCAAGGCCAGTCTTGATAGACCTAGCCTCGCCCGGCAGAAGCTCGATCAGCTCTCCCGGCTCGACATCCCGCATGAACTCCCCCCCGAGCGTGTCGAAGACGACGCTTTCGGAGGCCGCAGCGTAGCCTTCCTTCGTCCTGCCGATGCACAGCGGCCGTATGCCGAATGGATCGCGTATGGCGAACACTCGGTTGTCTACCATGAGGGTCATCGAGTACGAGCCGTTCAGCAGTCCCATCACGTTCTTGATTGATCTGATCGGATCTCCAGTGTTGGATATGTCGTTGGCGAGGAGCCGTATGACAATCTCAGAGTCGCTCGTGGTCGCGAACGCCCAGCCCTTCTTCTTCAGCTCGTCCCTGAGATGATCGACATTGACGATCTCGCCGTTGTGGGCGAGCGCAATATCACCGTAGTTCGTAGACATTACAACGGGCTGGGCA
>JBFEPA010000142.1:0-2716 GCA_041550275.1 Thermoplasmata archaeon
CGCCGCAGAGCCCGATATGTTCGAGCGGACCGTCACGATAAGCGGCTTCTCGAAGACGTACGCTATGACCGGCTGGAGGATGGGCTGGCTGGTGGCGCCCAAGCCGCTGTTCAAGGCGATAAGCAAGATCCAGCAACACTCGATAACCCACTGCACCACATTCGCGCAGTACGGCGCTCTCGCGGCACTGGTCGAGTCTCAGGAGCCCGTCGATGCGATGGTCAAGGAGTTCAAGGAGCGGAGGGATCTCGTAATGAAGCTCATCGGTGCGATACCGCGGCTGCACTGCGACGTCCCGAAAGGTGCGTTCTATGTGTTCCCTAAGTTCGACGGTGATATGAACTCCGAGCAGATGGCGCTGCACCTGATGGACAAGGCAGAGGTCGCAATGACTGGTGGCTCCGCCTTCGGCGCTGCTGGCGAAGGACACCTGAGGCTGTCGTACGCCACCAGCAAGGAGAACATCGCTACAGGGCTGGAGCGCGTCAAGAAAGCGCTCGAGTGAGGCATTCCACCGAATCCCTCGCTCAACGAAACCCTTTCTATTCTATCTCAGTCCTTTCCGCCCTTCTTGCGCGCAACCCTCTTCTTCGGGGTCTTCTTCTCCTTCTTCTTCCCATCTATCATCGTCTTTGCGGGGTGCTCATCCATCATCAAGCGTTTGCGAACCATGATCGGCTTGAACCCGAGCTGCGCCCAGGCGCCTCTCGCCTCCAGGTTGGCTGCGAAGACGCTCACCTCAACCGCCTTGATCTTGTTCTTGTGGAACCATTTCAGTCCCACAGTGAGCATCTCCTTCATGACGCCCTTCATCCGGCGGTGCTTGACGACATAGGCGTCCGATATGACGCCCACCGCCTTCTCAGAGAATATGGGCCTGCCAGGGCTCAAGAGGCACAGCATGAAACCGACGAGCTCACCGTCCTCATCGGCGACGATCAGCTTTGTGCTCTTCTCGGAGTACTTCTCCTTCAGATATGCTGACCACTTCCTGCGGCCGTCACGTGCTAGCTTGAAATGCTCGGAATATGCACGGTGATGCTCCACGAGCAGCTGCCAGAGGTCGATGACGTCGTCCAGGTCGTCCTCTGTCGCCTCCCTGATCTCGATGCGGACGTGTCGCGTGCTAGTGCCCTTGCTCTTGCCTCTGATCATTCTAACAGTTTCCGGCAGGCTGAATCGTGCCTATCACAGGAATGACTTAGAGTCTGATGTACGTTGCGCTCTTCAGGTTCGCGATCGCACGCACCTTTTCGAGCGTCTCCGGGGAGAGTTCGTCGTCGATATGCAGTATCATTGTCGCCGGCCCCCTGACCTTCTTCCGGGCAACCTCCATGCTGGCGATGTTGACGTCGTTGTCTCCCAGGACAGTGCCCACTGAGCCTATCATGCCAGGCTTGTCCTCGTGACCTATGATGAGGAAGTTGCCCTCAGGCTCGATGTCGACGGTGCTGCCGTTTATCTCGACTATTCTCGGGCCTTTGTCGGAGAACAGCGTTCCAGCAACCGATATCGCATCCCCGTTGGCGTTCACCAACACTCGTATGAGGTTCTTGTACTGCCCCGCCTCGTCAGAGGTCGACGACACCACCTCTATCCCGCGCTCCTTGGCCATCTCGAGCGCGTTGATGTAATTGACGTTATGCTCCTCCGATAGCGGCTTGAGCATGCCGGTCATGACCGATGCAGATATGATGCGGATGTCTTTCTGCGCCAGCTCGCCCCTGCAGGAGACCTCCACTTTGCCTGCCGAGCACTGACCGAGCTGGCATATCAGCGTCCCTAGCTTCTCGGCCATCGGCATATAGGGCACGATCTCCGGGTCCAGCCTGGCTGGCAGGTTGATCGCGTTCTTGATGACGTTGTGCTTGAGGTAGGCGATGATCTGCTCTGCAATCTCCGAGCCGACATCCTCCTGCGCCTCCCTGGTGGTGGCCCCCAGATGCGGTGTCAGCACTATGTTTGACAGCGTGAGCAACTGTGAGTCCTTCGGCGGTTCCTTGGTGAACACATCGAGCGCCGCCCCGGCGATGGTCTTCTGCGACAGCGCCTCGAAGAGAGCATCCTCGTTGACGACGCCTCCACGTGCGCAGTTGATCAGGACTCCGGTCTTCTTCATCTTCGCCAGCTCCGCCCGTCCGATGATGTCCTTCGTCTGCGGCGTAAGAGGCGTGTGTATCGAGACGAAGTCAGAGTCCTGCAGCAGCCTCTCGAGGCTGACCAGCCGGACATGAAGCTTAACGCCGACCTCCGGCGACACCAACGGGTCGTATGCGATGACCGTGGTGCCGAGCGCCGTCGCACGCTTGGCCACTTCGGCGCCTACTCTGCCGAGGCCGACTATGCCGATGGTCTTGCCAGACACCTGCGTGCCCTTCAGCTCCTTCCGCTTCCACTCGCCCTTCCTCGTCGACGCGTCTGCCTCCGCTATGCGTCTCGCCAAGGCGAAGATTAGGCCTATCGTCAGCTCCGCCGTCGAGACGACGTTGCCCGACGGCGCGTTCATGACAAGTATGCCACGCTCCGTTGCGGCGTCGATGTCGATGTTGTCCACGCCTATGCCTGCGCGGCCGATGACCTTCAGTCTTGAGTTCTCGATGACCTTCCGAGTAGCCTTGGTCGCACTCCTGACGATGAGGACGTCGTACCCGTCGATTGCGGACGAGAGCTCCTCCTCATTCAAGCCTGTCTTTACGTCAACCTCGTAGCCTTCCGC
>JBFEPA010000143.1:0-2658 GCA_041550275.1 Thermoplasmata archaeon
GGGCAAGGCAACGCCTGGCCCGCCGCTCGGGCCGGCGCTCGGTCCGCTCGGAGTCAATGTCATACAGGTAGTGAGCGCGATAAACGAGAAGACCAAGGCGTTCATGGGAATGAAGGTACCAGTCACGCTCACCGTCGACTCTAAGACAAAGGAGTTCGACATCAAGGTGGGGACGCCGCCGACCACTGCGCTCATCCTGAAGGAGATCGGTCTTGAGAAGGGCAGCGGCAAGCCGAACTCGGACTTCGTCGGCAACCTGACGGTCCAGCAGGTCACCAAGATAGGCGAGATGAAGAAAGACTCTATGCTCGCCAAAGACAAGAGAGGGCGTTTCAGGGAGGTCGTGGGCACCTGTGTGTCCATGGGCGTGACCGTTGACGGGAAGGACCCTCGGAAGGTAATCGCCGAGATAGACGAGGGTGGCTACCAGGGCCTGTTCTGAGACAGCGCCTCACACGGGCGGCTGATTGATTCTACTACGCGTCAGCCGCAGGCTTCATCCTGTCCATCTTAAGCCGGACGGCTTCGCACGCTATGGTTATGACATCCATGGTCGGTGCTGCAGGTGGGCAGTAGGCGGTCTCGAGCTTGGCGAAGTCGTGCACCGTCATACCTGCCTGTATGGCGACGGCGAAGGCGTTGACTCGCATGTGTACGCGCGACTCCCCCACGATCTGAGCGCCCAGTATCCGTCCGTCTTTCGGATGCGCCAGAACCTTGACGTATATCTCCTTCCTCCCGGGGAAGTAGTCAGGGAGCGTGAAGCCCCTCACCTTGCCAATGATAGGTTTGACGCCTACGGCCTCGAGTTGAGCGTTGGTGGGCCCTACGGCGGCGACCTGACACCCGAATGGCTCCGTTGCCCTCGTCTGTAGGAATCCTCTAGGAAGGCGCTCGTCCCCGCCGGCGGCGTTGACGCCCGCGACCATTGCCATCTTGACGGCAATCGTACCCAGACCGCTAACTGTGGGTTTGTCGGTGACGAACTCGGGGTACTCGGTACAATCGCCCACCGCGTACACACCGCTGACACTGGTCTCGCATCTGTCATTCACGACTACCTGCTTCGTCGTGCCCGTTTCACAGCCTATCTCCTTCGCCAGCTGAGTCTCCCCTCTCTGGCCCGTCGCGAAGACTATCACATCGGCGTAGAACGTGCGTTCCTCGCCTGTCTTCCGGTCGTTCGCGACGACACAGTTTGCCCGCTCCTCACCGAGGATCTCCGTCGCCTGGTACTCTGTGAACATCTTGACGCCATCACGGGCGATGGCATCGGCCATCATCTGGGCCATGTCGTCATCGACCATCGCCAGTATGCAGTTGGAGAGATACTCGATTATCGTGACCTTGCATCCACGTATCATGAGCGCCTCGGCGACCTCGAGACCGACGAGCCCCGCACCAATCACGACTGCACGCTTCCCCTTGGATGCCAGCGATTGAATGCCCCTGGCATCCTCAATGGTTCTTAGAACGAAGACTCCTGGCTTTAGGGCGCCTTGTTCTTCGCCGGCCATAAGGGCGCCATTGATTGGAGGTACGGAGGCGCTTGCTCCGGTCGCCAACACTAGCGAGTCGAATGGCATATCGACTTCGTTGCCCTCCGCATTGACGACGTGTGCGACCTTTCCGGCAGAGTCGACCCTAGCGACGTTCGCGCCCAACATGATGCCTATGCGGCTCTTCTTCAATCGTTCTTTGGGCGCCTCTATCAGGTTGGTCAACTCAGGAATCACGCCGGATATGCCGTACGGGAGACCACAACGAGAGTACTGAGGATATGTCTCGCGCTCCACTATCGTGACCTCTGCATTTCTGTCCGTCTTCCTGGCGAACTGCGCCGCTGTTCCTCCGCCGCAGCCACCGCCCACTATGACGATCTTCCTCGCCAAGCGTGCTTCCCCCTTGCAGCGAAGGGGATGGGGATTGAAAAGGTTAAATCATTCCCAGGCCTTGTCCGGCGAGTGCTGAAGGACTGCTGGAAGCGGCGGTTTCGCTACTGGCCTCATCCAAAAGCCTTATAAACCAATTCCGCATTCGCTGATTTCCCTAGGAATGTAGGAGAGCCTGGTGCTCGCATGCACTACATCGGAGGGATACACCGTGACGGATCAGCGCCTCGTTGACATAATCAAGAAGCTTCAGGCTGAATCGAAGAAGCGTAATTTTGTAGAGACAGTCGAGCTAGCGATCAACCTGAAGGACATCGACCTCACCAACCCCAAGAACCGTATCCAGGAGGAGATCATCCTCCCTCACGGACGTGGCAAGACCATCAAGGTCGGCGTCTTCGGAGGCTCGGAGATGGCGTTGAAGGCCAAGGGCCTCGCGGACGTCATCGTGCAGCCCGAGGAGATAGAGGACCTCGCCACCGACAAGGCGAAAGCGCGCAAGTTTGCGCGGTCGAGCGACTACTTCGTGGCTGAAGCGCCGCTCATGCCCACCATCGGTAAGCGCCTCGGCATCATACTTGCCCCGAGGGGCAAGATGCCCAAGCCAATACCGCCAGGGTCCGACCCCGGTGCTGCCATCGAGAAACTGAGGGCGAGCGTGACGGTCAGGACCAGGGACAAGCTCACTTTCCACATGCCCGTTGGTGCAAAGGACATGCCACCGGAGCATCTCGCTGAGAACATAGACGTCGTACTAGGACGGATA
>JBFEPA010000144.1:0-2595 GCA_041550275.1 Thermoplasmata archaeon
AGGTGGTTGCTCAGTGCCCGATCAACTTCGGCAGGAGGAACAAGATGGCAGACCCAGCAATGCTCCTGGATTGGTTCAAGGAGAGCTCCGTGCGCAGGGACAAAGCCCGCGCAGCAGCGGTGGACCACGTGGACCTCAACCTGGCCGGGCAGATAACGATTGGCGAATTCGTAAGCAGGGACCGCGCCTGCTATCACGAGAGGCTTGGAGGGGCTACGCATGGAGATGGGCATTAGATTCACCGGCTTCGGCGGCCAAGGGGTCATCCTGATGGGCATAGTGCTGGCCCGCGCTGCAGCGCTTCACGACCAGCCACAAGCAGCAGACGGGAAGGTGAAGCGGAAGAGCGCCATACAGACACAGTCATATGGCCCCTCAGCGAGGGGCGGCCACTCCAAATGCGATGTCAAGATATCAACGAAGGAGATGCATTACCCGTTCGTCGAGATACCAGACTACCTCATAGTCCTCTCAAGGCAGGCATACAACAAGTACATCCACGATGTCAAACCGGAAACGAGGATCATCATCGACCCAGACCTCGTGACGGATAAGCCAGAAGGACACGTGTATCGTATCAGCGCCACGAAGTCCGCAGAGGATCTCGGCACCAGGGTCGTCGCCAACGTTGTCATGCTCGGAGCTATGAGAGAAATCTCAAACATCGTCAGCTACGAGGCGCTCGAGAAGGCCATGCTCGAGATCGTGCCCAAGGCGACGCACGACCTCAACAAGAAGGCGCTCGACCTCGGCAGGAAGCTGGGCAAGGAAGCCATGCACGGAAGGGACGACGACAAGGATTAAGGCAGTCCATGTCGATAGCCGCGGGTGAGGGATGAAGCGTGATTGTGGAGGATGTCCTCAAGGAGGGGCGAAAGTCCCTTGCCGAGAACGAAGTCAAGATGCTCCTGCGAGAGTCGGGGATACCCACGACAGATTTCCAGGTCGTGAACAAGTTCGAGGACATCGACCTCAAGAAGCTCAGGTTTCCAGCAGTGATGAAGGTCTGCTCGCCGGAAATACTGCACAAGACCGACATCGGCGGGGTCGTGCTGGACATCCAGAAGAGCCAGTTCGAGCAGGAGTTCGCCAAGCTCAGGAAGAGATTCCCAAAGGAGCCTCTGCTCGTTGAGTCTATGCAGGACCGCAGGGTGGAGGTCATAATAGGCCTCATCAACGACCCTACCTTCGGCCTAACCATCATGTTCGGGCTCGGTGGTATCTACACAGAGGTCTACAAGGACGTCACATTCAGGGTCGTCCCGATCAAGAAGCAGGATGCCGAGGAGATGCTGAGCGAGATCAAAGCATCCCCAATACTCGAAGGCTTCAGGAAGATCAAGGTGGACAGAGACGCGCTGGTCGGTCTCCTGATGAAGGTTTCAGCGTTGGGCGTGAAGTATATGGACAAGCTGGACCAGATGGACCTCAATCCCGTGTTCGTCAAGGAGAAGGGAGTGGTCGTGGTCGACGCCAAACTGCTTCTGAGATAGCGATCCAGCAGGTTTGAGCGCGCCCAGGCCGCGACGTCGATCGACGACCAACCATTATATACGGCGATTCCACGTACCGCCAACGCGACTGTCCTGGCCATGGTTCTCATCCAAGGGCTAGGGGGGCGATGTATGAGTGACTCGAGAGAGGCGACAGCTGACAGCTACTTCAAATGCAGCGACTCGGAGCGCGCAGCCTTCGAGGCGGGCATCAAGATGGGCACCATCTATCATCAGTTCGTGGGCATACCCGTGAGCTCCGACAACGTCGAGACGCTCGAGAGGGCTATCGAAGAGGGCTGCAAGGTCCAGCCGTTCGTCGAAGAAGTGAAGGTGGTAATCGACAAGTCCAGGCTGAAGACCAAGAAGGGGGAGTTCGACTACCTATCACTGACCGGAGACATGCTGGACGTCGAACTCGTTGTGAACTACAATGGAGTCACGGTCGAAGCCTCGATGAGACAGGTGAAGGAGATGAATTACCCGCTCATGTTCATAAAGCGGGTCAGCAAGCCATGACCGACATGTCCTGCGAGGTATGAGGGAACATTTATGACATTCATTATATATTTGAAACGCCATACCACAGCCAGCATCCTGTTCTAGAGGTGAAAACGCTGCCGAGAGGTATCAAGGTCGGAATAACAGGTTTGCCTGGAGCTGGAAAGACCCAGGCTCTTGTCAAGGTCATCGAGATGCTGGAAGAGGAAGGCCTCATAGTAGGCGGCATGATCACGGAGCCAATAGTGGAGAGTGGCAAGCGTGTGGGATTCTATGTCATGGACTGGCGCACCAAAAAGAAGGCGGTTTTCGCGCACATAGACACGGAGTCCAAGTTCTATGTGGGTAAGTACGGCGTCAACCTCGAGTCGCTGGATACCGTAGGAGTGGAGGCGCTCGTCGACGCCAGCGCCAACGCGGACGTCATCGTGATCGATGAGGTCGGCAAGATGGAGGTCGAGTCCGAGAAGTTCGTCAAGGCCGTCAAGGAGGCGATGGAGGCCAACAAGCCGATGATACTGACGCTTCACAAGAAGTCGAGGAACCCTCTTCTCCAGGACATCAGGAGGAGGGACGATGTCAGGATACTGGAGGTCACTCC
>JBFEPA010000145.1:0-2592 GCA_041550275.1 Thermoplasmata archaeon
CGAATACGCCCGTGAAGCAGTCAAGAGAGGAACGACGACCGTCGGACTCAAGTTCGCGGACGGCGTGGCTCTCATCGTCGACAAGAGGATTGCGAGCAAGCTCATCGAGTCGAAGTCGATCGAGAAGATATTCCAGATAGACGAGCACATAGGCTGTGCCACATCCGGCCTGGTCGCAGACGCGAGGGTGCTCGTGGACCACGCGCGGGTGGTCGCCCAGATAAACAAGGTCACATACGCAGAGAGGATAGACATAGAGACCCTCGTGAAGAGGCTCTGCGATTTCAAGCAGAACTACACCCAGTATGGCGGAGTGAGGCCCTTCGGCACGGCGCTGCTGGTGGCAGGCGTCGACGAGACGGGAGCACACCTGTTCGAGACGGACCCGAGCGGAGCGCTCGTGGCGTACAAGGCGGGCTCCATAGGCGCTGGCAAGAATGCCATAATGGACGTCTTCGAGGAGGAGTACGAGGACGACATGTCCATGGACGAGGCAGTCACGCTTGGGCTCAAGGCGCTCACGAAAGCCACGGAGGACAAGCTTAGCACGAAGGCGGTCGAGATCGGCATCGTCAGGCAGGACGAGAACTTCAGGAAGCTGACGGAGGCCGAGGTAGAAGCCTACGTGAAGAAGCTTGAGGGCTGAGCGGGAGCATATGGTAGACCTCGACGATGCGATAGTAGCTAGATACGAATCTCATGGCGAGAGTTTCGAGATACTGATCGACCCCAAGGTAGTCCAGCAGATGAGGGACGGCAAGGAGGTCGACCTCATAGACCACATGGTCATCGACACGATTTTCAAGAACGCCAAGAAGGGCACCAGGGCCTCCGAGGAGAAGGTACAGGAGATATTCGGCACGACCGACCCTCTCGAGGTGGCGAAAGCCATCGTCCTGAAAGGAGAGGTCCAGCTGACGACCGACCAAAGGCGCATCATGCAGGAGAACAAGCGCAAGAGGATCATAGAGTACATCGCCAGGAACGCGATGAACCCGCAGACCGGAGGGCCGCATCCCGTCACGCGCATCGAGACCGCCATGGACGATGCGAAGGTCCACATCGACCCGTTCAAGACGGTCGAGGCGCAGGTCCCCGCCATAATGGACGCGTTGAGGCCGCTCATACCGATAAGGTTCGACAAGGTGCAGATGGCCGTCAAGATGTCCGGTGACAACTACGGCAGATGCTTCGAGGACTTCAAGCAGTTCGGCAAGACCGTCAGGGAGGAGTGGCAGAGCGACGGCTCCTGGATAGGCGTCGTGGAGATGCCTGCCGGGATGCAGACGGACTTCCTGGAACGCATAAGCAACAAGACGCACGGAGAGGCGGAGGCCAAGGTCCTGAAGGCCAAGCGGTAGGGCATGGGCCAGGGACAATGAGCCAAAGGCGTCCTGAAGGCACGTTCGAGGCGTTCCGTACGAGCAAAACCTTAAAGCAGGGAAGATGTTTTGGGCTTTCGGTAAGAGACGAGGGTAAATGCGCTGCGCGAGAGACCCCAGGGGACCACTATGTCTTCGGGCCACGCGAGCAGAGTGTTTATCGGAATCGCCAATTTGAAGCGAGTGAGATGAATGCAGCGAGACAATTCTAGAGAGAGTACGAGAGAGATAGTCGTACCTGGGGACCTTCTTGCCGACAAGGGCATGAAGGCTGGCCCAGGAACATACGTCGAAGAGGGGAACATATACGCTTCCCTGCTCGGCATCAAGAGCATCCGGTCCAACATGGTGGGCGTCGTCCCGCTGTCCGGGCAATACGTGCCGGTGCGCGGCGACATGGTCATTGGCAAGATCGTCGACATGGGAGCCTCCAACTGGCTCGTCGACATCAACGCGGCCCATCCGTCGCCGTTGCATGTGAACGAGGTGCCGTGGAGGGTCGAGTTCGGCGAGACCAGCCGGTTCATGACGGTCGGGGACCTGGTACTGCTGAAGGTCATAGGCGTGGACGAGCTAGGGCGCGTGCAGATATCGATGAAGGAGCACGGCCTCAGGAAGCTCGCTGGGGGAATGGTCACAGATATAGCCCCGGCGAAGGTGCCGCGCGTGATCGGCAGGAGCGGGTCGATGATACAGATACTGAAGAACCTCACCGGGTGCAGGATACATGTGGGGCAGAACGGCAGGATCTGGATAGACGGCGACCTGGAGAACATCCTCAAGGCAGTCGAGGCGATCAAGCTCATAGAGAAGGAGGCACACAGCAGGGGCCTGACGGACAAGGTCAAGGCGCTCCTCGAGGGAGCCTCCAAGAAGGGAGAGTGAACGACATGGGAGGAACACCCTTACCCGAAGGAATCAAGCTCATAGACGAGAATGGAAGGAGGATCGACGGCAGGAGGCCGGACGAGCTGCGGCCTCTGAAGATAGAGGCGGGCGTGCTCAAGAGGGCCACGGGTTCAGCCTATCTGGAATGGGGCAACAACAAGGTCATGGCGGCCGTGTACGGCCCCAGGGAATGCCATCCGAGGCACATGCAGGACCCGACAAGGGCGCTCGTGCAGTGCAACTACAACATGGTGTCGTTCTCGGTGGATGACAGGAAGAGGCCCGGACCAGACAGGAGGTCCCAGGAGATATCGAAGATAAC
>JBFEPA010000146.1:0-2551 GCA_041550275.1 Thermoplasmata archaeon
GAGATGACCTCGATGTCGCCTGTCGAGTATCCCTGTGGGGAATTGGCCAGTGATATCTGCCCGACGAGTCTATCCCCGATTATGACTGGAACTGATAGAAAGCTCTCGAGTTCGATATGACCCTCGGGCAGGCCGACGGACTTCTCATGTTCCTTGGGGTTGTTCGAATAGAACGCCATACGAGTATTGAGAGAGTGCCCCCACAGTCCGGGATACGCGCCATCTGGCCCGATTGGGAACTCGATCCCGCGCCCTTCGACCGTGCACCCTTTGCCCATCATATCGCTGATTGTCCAGCTCATGGCACTCTTCGTCACAGGATCGATCGATGAGACGAAGCCGTGCTTGCTGAAAGTGAGTTCCTTGGCGCAGTCCAACACCATCTTAGATATCTCGAGGATCGATGCTGGAGGACATATCAGCTTGCTGGAGATCTTGTCAAGAGTTCTGCGGATCTCCAGCTCGCTGGCCATCTCCTCCCTGAGGGACATGAACTCCGTCACGTCCCTTGCATATTCTATCACACCTTCCACTTCAGAGCTCCTGCTCTTGACCAGTGGGAAGCCGAACACTTCTAGCCAGCCTATGCGATTGCCCTCAGGGCCAAATCTGGGTAGCAACTCACTGTTAACCATCCCCGTATCCAGCGTTCTCTTTCCGGGACAGTCGTGGTCATGTTCGGCCTGGGAAGACGGATGGAATACCTCCCAACACTTCTTCCCAACTATTGGCCGAATGTGGGAGAACCATTCGTCCATGACGGGATTAGACGCGATTATCACCCTCTCCTTGTCGAGAACGCATATCCCGTCACGGATGCTGGCGAAGACCCGCGATAGCAGGTTGTCGATGCTGGATGCTGAGTCCATCGCCCTTCTCCTGCCAACACCCATTTTGATGGAGTGCGCAATCTCCGTATACTGCGTCTTCGGGTCAGTTCCCTTGCGGACGTAGAAGTCTGCACCCGAGTTCAGCGCCTCGATTGCCACGTCTTCCCTGCCTTTGCCTGTGAGCAGCACGAAGGGCGTCTCCATACCCTGCGCCCTGATGATCTTCAATAGTTCGAGACCGTCCATCTCTGGCATTGAGTAGTCACAGACCAGTGCATCGTACTCCACCTCCTGGAGCTTCGCCAGGGCATCTCTGCCAGATGAAGCGGTTGCCACTTCGATCTGGCCATCTCGCTCAAGAAAGAACTTCGTCAAGTCCAGGAACTCGCTTTCATCGTCAACAATCAACACACGAATTGGGGTGTCGTAATCTCCGGACAAAGTCTCGCCTTTTCCGTCCGTAGCATGAATTGCCTGATATTTATAGAGTATTGCATCGTTAACGTTTCCTGCAGTACTCGCTGATGGCGCTGAGGGGGAGATTTGAACTCCCGAGGCGCAAGACGCCACGAGCTGACAGGCTTGATTCTACAAGATTCCAGGCTCGCGCCTTACCAGGCTGGGCCACCTCAGCTTGGATACCTTCAGAAAGCTGTTCATATTTAAGAATATCCGATTGATGGCCGTCGGCGAAACTCTGGCTCAACACGAGGGATCACTCGGAGTTCTTTGTTCCCCCAGCACGCAGAAGACGGCCCATCTCTGCGAGAACCTCGGGACGTATGTCCCTGACGAGCGGTCTCATCCTCCGAGCTACTGCGATATCGTCGAGGTCGATCTCCGCCTCCACGATGTCCTCCTTGAGGTCCAGCGCCTTCGAGACCTCCTCGCCCCTCGGATCCAGCAGGACACTGCCGCCGTTGAAAACTAGGCTGCCATGCACGCCCACCATGTTCACATAGGCCACGAACACGCCGTTCTCCACGGCCCTGGCGGGAAGCACTTTCCGGAAACTCGGCCTTGAGGTCGTCGGAGCTGCGGATATATTCACCAGCATCTGGGCGCCCTGCAACGCCTCGAGCTTAGCAAGCTCGGGGAAGAAGAGGTCGTAGCAGACCATCAGCCCGATCTTCGCGTGCAATCCGTTTGCGACCACAGGCATTCTTCCGCCAGCAAAGAACATGCGCTCCTCGAACGGCCCGAACGTGGGCAGGTACATCTTATCATACCGGAACAACCTGCCGTCCCCTGTCGCCAACAGGCTCGAGTTGAAGATATGACCGTGAATGGCTTCGTCCTTCACTGGCAACCCGAAGATTATGTCCTTTCGAGTGTCCTTCGCGAGGTTCATGACCCTTCTGATCGTGGGTCCTTGCATGGGTTCCGCCAGCTTGAACAAGTCGTCGCGGGGCATGTAGCCAGTGACGTTAAGTTCCGGGAATATCACGATCTTGCCTTTGCTGCGCCTGACGACCTTCCGCATGACTCCGATGTTTGCCTCCTTGTCGTGCAACTGGCAGCTGACCTGAGCGAGCGTGACAGTGGTCTTCGTCATCGGGGAGGCGGACGGACTTAGCAGTAGATTATGATTCGGTCGGGCGGTTCTGTTATGCCGGCAGACCATAACGGATATATCCAGACTGACCCATCCCAACAATGATGACCGGCCCCGTTCTCAAACCAGGCACGGAGGAGATAATCGAACACTTCCTGGCGGAGAA
>JBFEPA010000147.1:0-2507 GCA_041550275.1 Thermoplasmata archaeon
AAGGACCTGGAGATATCCGAACGACAGGCGAAGCTGGACGTCATGGAGAGGCAGCTGAGGATAAAGGAGGAGACCTTCGCCGATGGGCTCATCAGCTACGCCACACCGGCCCATTCCGACAACGGTGTCCCCACAGACATGGCTGAGGAGTACATATCGAAAGAGCGGGAGATGCGCGGCAAGATCGACGACCTCGAAAAGGAGCTCTCACAGGCGCAGATAGATCTCAGACAGATGAGCGAGAAGGCCGAGATGACCAAAGGCTCGTCGAAGGACATCGAGAAGGAGATCATGGACAAGCTGGAGGAGGCACAGCGGGTCGAAAGGAACCTCGTCATCAGGGAGCAGGAGGTCGCCAGGCTCAGGGAGGAGCTGAAAGTACGCGAGGAAGAGATGGCGCGCCTGAAGGAGCCGCTCGCGTACAAGGAGGACGAGCTGCTGCGTCGCGAGGAAGACCTGATGTACCGCGAGAAGCTGCTTCAGGAAGAGAACCGCAGGCTCACGCAGATGCAGAGCGAGATGGGCAGCCAGGACGAGATCACGCTCAAGAAGAGGCTCGAAGAACTCCAGGGACAGGTCACGATGAAGGAGGAGGAGATAAGGAACAAGGAGAAGTATCTCCACCTCAAGGAGGAGGAGCTCCGCATAAGGGAGCAGGGCCTGATCGACGAGGAGATAGAGAAGCGCGAACTCGACAGAATGGCCGAGCTGAAGTTGGAGAAGGTCAAGACGGGCACGTCGCGTTTGGACGACCTGCTCCTCGGCGGCATACCGTTCGGCACCAACGTGCTCATCTACGGACCGCCGTTCACGGGCAAGGAGGTGCTCGTGAACGCCTTCGTCGCGGAGGGGCTCAAGATGGGCGTGCCGATCATCTGGGTCATCACCGAGAAGCCGCCCAAGGACATCAGAGACGAGATGATGTACCTCCTATCAGGATACGAAGAATACGAGAAGAAGGGGCTCGTCAGATACGTCGACTCGTACTCACGGAGCATGGGCGACGAGACGGTCGACGAGTACACGGACTTCGTGGAGTCGCCGACGGACTACGAGGCGATACAGAAGGCGGTCGAGAATGCGGCCAAAACCTTCAAGGAATCGCACCAGTACTACAGACTCGCCTTCCGGTCGATATCGACGATGGTTGCCTACCTCGATCCAAATACCGCGTTCCGGTTCCTCAGTCCAATAGCGGGTCGGAGGAAGAGGGACCGAGCGGTCGCGATGTACACTATCGAGAAGGGCGTCCATGGCGAGCAGGAGATCCAGATGCTCGGGTCGCTCATGGATGGAATGATAGAGTTCAAGGTAGAGAACCTGAACACCTTCCTCGCTGTGAGAGGAATATCCGACGTGCAATCGAGGGCGTACATCAGATACTCTGCAACAAAGCAGGGAGTGAACATCGGTTCGTTCTCGCTCGATCACATCAGGTGAGCGGTCTGTCGGATATAAAGCGGCGGCTTACTCAGGCTACTTCCATCGAAGAGCGGTGGTCCTTGCCCTTGCCTTGGCCACCCGCAGCCTGTCGCCCCGCCATAGGTGGTGGCGGCAGCGGTGGTGGCAGGCCGATGTCCCTGGCGATGGTCACCGTCGCGGGCATGCAATTGGCGTACGCCGCGGCGAGCACGGGGCCGAACACCTCATTGGGAAGCGTGTGCTTCTCCGACCACTGAGCAGCGATGGCCTTGGCCTCGCCGTCCCAGACCAGCTTCCCCTCGAGCTTGATCACGCCTACGCCAACGTAGTTGACGACGAACCTGAACTCCATCGACGCTTCCTTGTCCGAGACAGCGGTGATGTTCGTGATGGCTGTGTTCTGGTCCACCCTCAGCTGAGGCACCCGCTCGCCGAGTTTGGTGAACCTCTTGGCGTCCAATGAACTGAGCTCGAATGACTTGATGGGCATATCTCGCGTCCCCCTTCATCCGCTCGAACAGCTTGCACCATCTTTAAACTATGCACAACATGCGCGGAACACTAACGGTGGCCAGAGAAAAACAACGGCTGTTGGAGTGCCGTGGGCCGGACTTGAACCGGCGACTTCAAGATCTTCAGTCTTGCACTCTCCCAACTGAGTTACCACGGCCTCTGTCGGGCGGGGAAGCTGTTAGGCTAACCTCCGTATTAAACCTTGGGGGCGAGTTGAGATGACGGCTTGCGGCGGCCGACGAGACCTTCCTCTGCTACCCTCCGCGGAGGGAGAAAAACTGCCCAAAAAAAATGACGGGTTTGAGGGACGTTTCAGGAGTGTATTTTCGCCCGATACCAGTAACGACACTTTTAAATATGTTCCAGGTGCTGATAAGGTTGCTTCGGCACCCTAGTTTCGGTGGTAGGATGGATTTGTCACCCCCGCACTTTGCATACTGTGGTAACTCTAGGCAGGGAAGGATTAGAAAATCACCGCGTTGGGAGGATGAAGACGGGGTCGCCGCGACCGTCGGCACGATAATGACGATTCTCGTTTTCCTAACGTTCATGGGTGTGTTCACAAGTCAGAT
>JBFEPA010000148.1:0-2505 GCA_041550275.1 Thermoplasmata archaeon
ATTTGCAGTGACCTTGGCAACGGCTATTTTGAGTTTGATGCTGAAATTCGTCGGCTGCTGCTGGATAGCCTGGTGGATAACTATCTACACGAACCCATCTCCCGGGTGCGGCGAGTGGTTTCGGACGCAACCATCTGGGTGGTGACTCACATGGACATAGTCCCCGAAGGGGACCTGGAGGCATGGACCTCGCCTCCCTATGAACCGAGGATAGCTGATGGGAGAGTCTACGCACGAGGCGCCGAGGACAACGGCCAGGACCTGATAGCCTCTCTTTACGGCCTTGCATCCCTCTCGCGCGCAGGCGTTACTCCGGAGTGCAATGTCAACCTCGCATTCGTGTCCGATGAGGAGTACGGGAACATACACGGAATAGACTTCCTGCTCAACAAGGGCCTGTTCAAGAAAGGCGACCTCATCGTCGTTCCTGACCATGGATATTCCGACGGAGCAGCCATAGCCGTCGTCGAGAAGAGCGTCGCATGGGTGCGAGTCGTCGTGATAGGTCGTCAGACCCATGGCAGCACACCCGAGCACGGCATCAACGCCTTTGAGGTATCAGCGAGGTACATGACCGAATGTATGGACAAGTTGAGGTCCGAGTTCCCAAAGAGCGATGAGCTGTTCGACCCTCCACGGAGCACATTTGTGCCCTCAAAGTGCGAGGCGAACGGGTACAACATCAATACGGTTCCAGGAAGGCAGGAGTTCGCCTGCGACTTCCGTGTGCTGCCGGACTATGATGTCGACGACATAATGGCCGTGATGCGGACCGTGGCGGACAAGCACGAGGCGGCCACTGGAGCGAAGATCGAGCTGAGCTTCCTGGACCGCACCAAATCGGCCGGTAAGACGTCGCCGGACGCCGAGGTCGTGAAGCGTCTCAAGCGGGCGATACGCGCCGTCGGCGGATTCGAGGCCAAGCCTATCGGGATAGGTGGCGCGACTTGTGCCAACCCCTTCAGGAGGGAAGGCCTCGAAGCAGTTGCGTGGTCCATGATACCTGGTACAGGACACGACGCCAACGAGTACATCGAGATATCAGGGCTGATGTTTGACACAAAGGTGTATGCTGCAATGTTCGCAGGCGCGAATATTGACGAGGCCTAAGCGGCCGAAGGGTCGCCACCGTCCTCTCCGAACATCCTAGCAATCATCCATTCCGCGTTGAACCTGCCGAAGGCCTCGTATTCCTGGCCGAAGCTGACGTATGCCACCGGCTTGCCTATAGCATCGGTTATGGACAGCGCGGCCCCGCCTTTCGCGTCGGCGTCTATCTTCGTCAGGATGATCGCGTCTATGCCAATGGCGTCATGGAATCGCCGTGCCTGTTCGACAGCGTCCGAGCCCGCCAGGGAATCCCCGACGAAGAACACGACATCCGGCTTCGCCACGCGCCTTATCTTCTTCATCTCGTCCATGAGATTCTTGTTAGTCTGCATTCGACCAGCGGTGTCTATCATCACAAAATCCTTCTTTCTCGCCTTGGCGTGTTCCACCGCATCGTACGCGACCGCTGCAGGGTCACTTCCAGCCTGATGCTTTATGACCTTACATCCCAGTTTCTCCGAATGCAGAGTCAGCTGTTCGATCGCTCCCGCCCTGAAAGTGTCGCCTGCGGCGAGAACACAGCTGTAACCCTTCTTCTGGAATCGATAGGTTAGCTTGGCGATAGCGGTGGTCTTGCCGGTGCCGTTGATGCCGACGAACATCATCACTATCGGTTTCGTCTGTGTCGCCAGGTTTTCCTCAAGTGAGAATGTGTGGCCCGATAGAGCCTTCTTGACTGCAGACCTGAATGCGAGGTTGATGCCCTCATCGAGCTTGAAATCCCTGTCCACTCTCTTCCCCGAGAGGAACTCTCGGACGTTCCTCGTCAGATCCTCGGCGACAGGCAGCGCGACATCCGCCTGTACCAGATCCAGTTCCAAATCGCCCAAGATCTCATCCAGCGCGTCCTCCTTGAGCTTCCGTCCCGAATCGCTGACGACCTCGGATATGTCCTCGACCGACTTCCCCCTCGCTGCCGCCGACGCGGCGTTCAGCTTATCTCTCAGCGCGCGGAACATGTGCCGTCCTCAGTCTACCTGCTCTGCCCCTGACTGTGCGTAGAACTGCTGGAGCCTTTCGGACAGCTGAGCTGCAGACTGCTGTGTCTGCTCCATCCTGTCCGCTATCTTATTGAATGCTCGGTTCAGCTCGTCTATCCTGGCATCCAGGAGCTTTGCGGCTTCTTCTGGAGTGTGCTGGAACGACACGCTCGCACCTATTCCGATCACGGCGTTCTTGTTATCCGATATCTTCGCGTGTACGAACGAGTCTGCGCCGATAGGAACGAGCACATCCTCTCCTGCCGCGCCCGATGATATCATCGTGATGGTGTCCTTCGCCCTGCTGTGTTCGTCGATTGTGAGCTTCACTATCTCCTGTTGCCTGGCCAGTGCTTCTAGCTGCGCTTTTGCGGTCTCGATCATGGCCGCGGCCTCTCTCGCCTCGTTCTCGTCC
>JBFEPA010000149.1:0-2466 GCA_041550275.1 Thermoplasmata archaeon
GTCTCTGCCATGACCGAAGTCAACCTGTCGACATTCGTGACGAGTGTGTCGTTCAGCGACACGAGCACCATCCCAGGTTCCAGACCCGCATCGGAGGCGGCGTATCCGTCGACCACGAACGACACGATGACACCATCAGTCACGCCCGTGGCAACGTTCTCCTCGCCCCCAAGGTAGTACGTTACATTGACCTCGGCGCCCGGCGATGATTCCCGCTCCTCCAAGTCGGCGCCTGAGACGATGTCACTTCCTTCAATCGAGGTGATGATGCTATAGGGTGTGACGCCCGCGAGGGACGACGGTGAGTCCTCGACGACGCCCACTACCAGTGCCCCGTCCCTAGCCGGCACGGCAGCGGACATCATCAGCCCTGAGAACAGCACGAGGGTCACGAGGGCGAAGATTATATTGCTTGCAGGACCAGCGGCAAACACCTTTGACCTCTTGGCCCTTGTAGTCTCCTCCAGCTCCTTATTATCCGGCTCCACAAAGGCGCCGATGGGGAACACGAGGAACAGCAGGCCGAGCGAGGTTATCTTCATCTTTCCGAGGCGGGTCATGATGCCGTGAGAGACCTCGTGGACGATCATCGCAACCGCGAGTCCGAGGATACCGTACCAGACAGGGATTATCGGGTTGATGCCCGGCACGCCGAGTATCAATTCTGGCGAGGGAGCCTTCTCTATCCTAGGGACGATCGTGGCCTGCCAGAGTAGCAGGAGCATCATCGTGACCATCGCTCCTGCACATATCCACAACGACGCCTTGCCGAAGAAGGTCCATACACGCTCATATGTGGCGATGTGGTTTATCAGCTCACGACCCTTCCGTGTCCGCCACATTATGATAGGGCCGTAGAGTGTCATGGAACGGCTCTCGAGCCAGTTCATCTTGCGCGCCACGAGCACTATACAGAGCCAAGCCAGGAAGACTATGAGGGCTATGAGATAACCATTCATCAGGAGCAGACCTGCCGCTGGGCAATTGAGCTACCCATATTAATTGCTTTCATGTTACCTTGGGCGGCCGCTGTCGCCAGTCCCAGGATTGTCCCTGTGACGCGCCCATTGCTCGTCCGAGAGCTCCTCATACACGTCACGAGCGCTCTCCACGTCCTCCTTGGCCTCGCTGTCCATTGCTGCGAGGCGTGCAATCTGGTCCTTCTTCAGTATCCAGTAGTGTATCCTCCACAGCTTGCCCTTCTTCAGGAGGACCTCCTCGTGGGTGGTCGTGACGAGCCCCTGCTCCTCCAGCATGTAGAACACGTCGCGATCCTCGGATGTCAGTCTGTTGTCTATCACTTCGTCCGTGTATCCGAAGAAGCTCATGATATACTCTGCGAGTTTCTTTACTTCCTCATCCGACAAGTCGTCCTTCTTACCGACGGTTCTCTTTAGCGCAAGCTCGACCTGTCGCATTGTGACAACCGACATCCCAATCCCTTAGAGGATGACAACCGTATACGAATCTAAAAAAGTGTCGGCACGAGGTAGCATTTGGTGACATCACCGTCTTGCGGCAATCGGACATATGGATATGCCCTCCTCAGCTATCGTGGTCAGCACCTTGCCTGCCCACCTGAGCTTCCTCGCTTTGACCTCCGCTGCTCTTCCTGGCTTCCGTGACGGACTCTCGAGATCGAACCCCGCCAAGAAGATGTTTCTCACGCCCAGCTCTGAGATTATGCAGGCGGCTCGGTCGCCGTCCGTGAACCCGCCGAAGTTGAACACACCATCAATCGGCTCGCACTGGCACGTTCCTACGACCTTCCCCGAGAACTCGGGGACCCATCTCTTCAGCGCGTCCTGGTTGTCGCCGTGGGCATGCACGAACACCGCCGCTCCGAGCGCGTTCGTCCGAACCTGGTCCTCCACCGCGCCGTCCAGGTCGGTCACGATGATCGCAGGTCTCAGCCCGCCTTCGATGACGCATGATGTTGCCCCGTCCGCAGCGACAATCCAGTCCTCCTCTGAGACCAATTCTAGGTCCGACGCGAGCGAATCCCCTCCACCGCATAGAACCGCCGTCTCAGGTGTGGCCGCCCTTCTGAGGTCGTGGAGCGCCTGCGCCCCTCTTCCTTCAAGCATCGACGACAGCAGTTCCGCGCTCGCCCTGTCATCCTGTTCGGAGAAGCCGAACTCGGAGCATATCTCGGTATACAACGGCAGCCAACGCTCGAGCCTCAGAGTCTCACGCCCCAGGCGTGGCGACCTTGCGCGCGGCCTCCCTTCGAAGCGATGCGTTCAACACAGAGCTGAAGACGGCAATCATTATTCCCGTCACCATCTCCGAGAAGATTATCACGATATCGTATTCGCTGTACTTGAGGAAGTATTCCAGGGCGTCCACAGAACCCTGGATGATGAACCCCGTAGCCAGCACCGAGACCATCATCACGATGAATGACCATTTTATCCTGCCCGTCTGGAGGAATGCATTGACCGACTTACCAGATTCGTATGCGAA
>JBFEPA010000150.1:0-2451 GCA_041550275.1 Thermoplasmata archaeon
GCGATCGCCATGTTCCTGATCATCAGCCTCCTGGGCATCAGTGTGCTGTATCCCGCTCTCGGAGACGCCATATTGACCGGCCAAGGCTACTTTGTCCAGAGCAAGCTATACTCGACCATCGCCGAGGCGCGCGCTCCGGTGTTCAGTGAGCTGGCGATGTCCTTTGGCATGGTGACATTCTTCATGTCGCTGGTCGGCCTGTTGTATGCGATAACGAAAGTCCCCAAACAGACATCGGCACCATCAATCTTCATTGTTGTATGGCTCAGCGCTGCCATCTTCATGGCACTGTCCGCCGGCAGGTTCATGTTCAACGCTGCGCCGGCGTTCACAATCGCAGCCGGCTGGGTGCTCGTGATCATCATCGAGAAGCTGGACTTCGGGAGTGTGAGGAAGTCCCTAACGGGCGCGAGTGGCTCATTAAGGCAGATTCTGCGCAAGAGCATCAAGATACGCCATGTCGTAGGCGCGCTGTTCCTCGCATTCTTCATAATCATGCCGAACGTATGGTACAGCGTCGACGCCGGCATACCGTCGGAGTCGAAGAGGCTGTACGACAAGCAGATATACTTCAGCATGCCCGACTTCATGAGGCCTGGCGACTACGATTCTTACAACGGCTCAAACTGGTACTTGGGAGCCTTCGGCTACTCGCTGCCACTGCCGAGCCAGTATTATCCAGCAGCATGGGACTGGTTTGCCGAGCAGGACGGGGACATCTTCCCGGAGACGAGTCGTCCCGCCTATGTCGCATGGTGGGACTACGGTTTCGAGGCGGTTCAAGAGGGAAAGCATCCGACAGTCGCGGACAACTTCCAGAACGGGTATCAGCTGACGGGTAACGCTCTCATGGCCCAGGGTGAGGAGGACACCATAGCCCTGTTCGCCTTCGAGCTGGCACAGGTTGGCTTCTCGGATGCCGCCTACAAGGACTCGATACTCGCGCTCGCGGACAAGAACAACATCTCCAGTGAACAGCTAGAGTACGCGTTCCTTGGACCAGGTCATGAGCTCATTGAGGAGGTAGCGAGTGACCCCGACAGATACGGACCGATGGCTAGCGACATGAGCGACATAAACGCTCGCACAGTCTTCGGAAGGGAGGTCCTCGGCGACGCCGGAATCGACTCGCTGGTGTCATTCTACGACGAGCTCTGTGATCTCCTCGGTTGGGAGATACGTTACTTCAATGTCGACTCGAGACTCTTCCCGATGTCCGCGAGGAGCACGGGCATCTTCTATGCTCCAGCTAAACTATCCGACAGGCGCATTGTCGACGGCTCGATACCTATCGACTTCTTCGAGATCCAGGCGGTAACAGCTCAGGGGCAGACGATAGCCCTCGACCTAGTGACACCTACCACGACCATCGTCGACTACAAGATAGTCTACAAAGACATGTTCTACGAGAGCATGTTCTACAGGGCCATGTGCGGGTTCAGAGGCTCTGAGGTGGGGGCGTCCGACGACGGTATCCCCGGCTACACAGGCTCCCTCTCTGCAGAGTACCCCATGCCCGGATGGAACATGGAGCACTTCAGGATGGTCTACCGGACCGCCTTCTACAACCCGTACCCATCGGACCTTGTTCCGTTCCACCAGGACGCTTGGACAGCCATCAGCTACGATGAGGCTCAGGACCTTATACCCCGGATAAACGCCGGCGAGGTCGAAGGAGTGATTGACCAGAGCGCACGAACCCTCTACATGAGCGGCACGGTCTTCCTCGAATACTACCACGGGGCGTACTTGAACGGCACAGTTACGACCGAGGAAGGCGAGATCGCCGCCGGCGTGAGGGTGACCGTTCAGGATGAGTATGGAATCCCACACGGCACATGTCTGACCGACGCCGACGGACGATACTCGTTGCTGGCGCCGTTCGGCGAAGTGAAGCTCGTGGTGTCCTCGAGAGACGAGCCCAAGAACACCGCTTTGCAGGGAGCCCAGGTCATGGCTACTTACGAGTTCAACGTCACCGACGACCAGGCCATGCGGATCAAGCAGGACTTGGACCTCGACGGAGTGTACGATTACATCCTCACCCAGGACTGCGTCATCGAAGGTGGTGAGTTCTCAGGCGATGTGTACTGGGACAACAACTTGGATGGCAACTTCACGACGGTCGACGACGATGTCATCCCGGAGGGTGTAGTGGTTGCTGAGAACCTCGTCAGCGGTGAGGAGACATCCGCGAACATCACGGACGGCCTGTACAGCATGCGCGTCTCGCCTGGGCAGTACCAGGTTGTGGCAGAGATCCTCGATGTGAAGATAGTCATGTCGGAGCAGTTCAACGTAACATCCGGGGGCGATGGTGAGCTAAGCCTGCCGTTGAAGCCAGCCGGACTCAAGGGCAATATGACGGCTCCTGACGGCACTCCTGTTGCGGGCCTAGAAGTACGGCTCGAGAGTGCGTTCTATGACTGTGAGTTCACAACGGTCACGAAC
>JBFEPA010000151.1:0-2445 GCA_041550275.1 Thermoplasmata archaeon
CCCCCACTGTCCATTGTCGGTATGCATAGTTTCATTCTTCTCCACACTCCTGATGGTTCTGATCGTCAGTCTTCGCCCTCGCCTTCAGTCTCCATCCCTGTCTCACAACCTCGCGCGACCCGCAAGAGAGGCACTTGTCCGGACGTTTGTCCAGCACCATCTCAAGCCCGCAGGCAGTGCATCTGAATCGCAACACCCTCATCGCTTATCACCACCGGCCTTCGACGCCTGGTGCTTCTCGCCGTTCCTGATGGCGTTCCTCAGGGCTATCACAGCCAGAGCAGCACAGTGTTTGTGCTCTTCGGGCAAGCCGCCGAGGACGGCTGCAAGTTCCTCAGGCTGGATTCTGAGCGCTTCATCGACGGTCTGTCCTATGGCCATCTTGGTCAGTCTGCTACCACATGCTATAGTCGCACCACACCCATCGGTGAAGAACATGCACTCTGTGATCCTGTCACCATCGAGTTTCAGGGTGATCTCCATCGTGTCGTTGCACAGACCGTCAGATATCCCTATGCCGTCAGCGTTCTCTACCACACCCACGTTGGCAGGGTTCTTGAACTCAGATATTACTTCCTTAGAGTAGATCTTCGAATCCTCGGCATCGAGCACGCTCATTATGCTCTCGACGAGGTCGTCCAGCTCTGTTGATGCCTTTCCTTTCTCGCTCATTGACGGTTGCCCCAACGCCCCCCACCCATGCCATGATGGCCTGGAGCCGTCGAACTCGCCGCTTCCCGCAGCTGTCCGCTCTTGAACCTATCTAGCGCCTCTCTGATGGTGCCGCTGCCTCCGACATAGATTCTCACGCCAGCTGCGGACAACACCCTGAACGCGTTGGGCCCGACATCCCCTGTGATCACTGCTTCCACATTCAAGTCAACGACGTTCTTCGCAGCTTGTATACCCGCGCCGTTGCTGAGGTCCCTGGCGTCGTTGGATACCGGACTCATGTTGCCGGCGCCATCGACAATCACGAAATAGGCGCACCGGCCAAACCGTGGGTCCATCGGTGATTCCGGTTCCTTGCCCGTCGAGGTGATTGCGATCCTCGAATCCCCTAACTCCTTGCTCTCGTTCATGTCACACATCATCCTCTGCACAGTTCGCCCTTCATGGGAGCACCACACTTCGGACACTTTCTCGTGCTGCACGGTTTGCCTCGCTCCTTGTGCGGCACGGTGACTCCACACTCTGGGCACACGCATACCTTCGAGCCGAACTCGAGTTCTTCGTCGCTCGTCTCAGCTCCTCGTTCTTCTGTCATGTTCTCCCTTGCCCCTTCTTTGTGAAGACTGCCTCTTCGGTTCGCGATGTTGCCTACAGGCCATCCGCGGACGTCCATACTCGTCAGTTCTGTGTAGATTCGCGCTCCCGCACAGGGGGCATTTCTCCGGCCTTCCCGTGCCGTAACCCTCCTCCCATGTGTAGCTGCAGGAGTCACAACCGAATCCGCGGACGCCCCTCGACTGTTTCTTCAATCCAACCTCCCCCTTTCTGGCAGCATCCCATGATCGACTCCCTGGTCATGCCTCCTTGGTCTTTTCAACTGACGAGATGATCTTGTCGGTTATGGAGTCAAACAATACCGTGGCATCATCGTCATCGGTCGCCACGAAGGGAACACCGCTGTCGCCGCTCTTGGCTATCGTCCTGCTGAGCGGCAGCCTGCCGAGCAACTTGATTCCCAGCTCCTCAACCGCAGCTTCGACGCCGCCTTCGTCGAACATCTCTATGTCCTTTCCGCAATGGGGGCATTTCAGGCCGCTCATGTTCTCTACGAGGCCGATGGGGCGTAGCTTCACGGCCTTGGCGAAATTAATGGACTTCCGTACGCTGAGGAGGGCGACGTCCTGCGGCGTCGTCACTACTATGACGCCGTCCGGGTCAGGGACAAGCTGAGCGACGCTCAGTGGCTCGTCCCCTGTTCCAGGTGGCAGATCTACTATCAGATAGTCCAGGTTTCCCCAATCTACTTCCTCGAGGAACTGCTTGATGGCGCCCATCTTGACAGGCCCTCTCCATATCACCGGGGAATCTGGGTCTCGCAACAGGAACGCCATGGATATGACCTTGAGCGACGGTGTCAGCGATGTGGGCACTATCTGGCCGGTATCGTTGACTGCAAGAGTCATGTTGGACAGCCCAAGCATCTTGGGTACGCTGGGCCCGTGCATGTCCGCGTCGAGTATGCCCACGACCTTGCCTTTCTTTGCGAGGCTGAACGCAAGGTTGACGGTCACGGTCGATTTGCCGACGCCGCCCTTGCCGCTCATGACGATTAGCTTGTGGCGTACATTCTTCAGATTTTCTGCGGCTGATCTACCCTCGCTCTGCTTCGAGGGAGCTTGCTCCTTGCCAGTGAAAGCGTGTATATTTCTTCCCCCTTCTCCGTTATCAGCAGGTGAACACACGGTCGACTTCAACCGCTGCGGCCGCGAAGTC
>JBFEPA010000152.1:0-2392 GCA_041550275.1 Thermoplasmata archaeon
GCGTACTTCCTCACTATGGCTTCGAGGTCCACGGTCTCTCGATGGATGGGTATCTATAAAAAGGTTTGAGGCAGCGATTACAGCGAGCCATAAGGATTAACCAGCGAGGCGCGCATCATCGTACAGTGGTTCACATGAGCGATTGCACGAACATGGAGAGATGCAGCTTCTTCAACACCTACGGAGCGGCGGAGGACAAATCTCTTGCCATAGCCGGATTCATAAGGATGTACTGCAAGGGCACTCGACAGGACCTGTGCGTGCGGAAGAGTGTCAGTGTCACCTTGGGAGGCCCTGAGAAAGTGCCTGCAAACATGCTCCCGAACGGACTGGCAATGAGCGGCACGAGTACCGATGACTGGCCAGAGGAGGCAAAGGCAGCGCGGAGAAAGGCCAGCTCGGAGGCAAAAGGATAGATATACGCTCCCGATTATCCAGAGACTGGTGATGCTCTGTCCATCAGGTCGCTTCTTGACAAGTACGAGGAAACCGTGATCGTCAAGGGCAGAGTCTCCCGAGACCTGGAGGTCACCAGATACCTTTCAAAGGCAGGGGAGGCGCCCGTTCTTTTCGATAACCTCGACGGCCATAAGGCCGTCGGGAACCTATGGGCTAGCAGGAGGAGGATAGAGGAAGCGCTGAAATCCACTCCAGCACAGCTATCGTCTCGCATGTTGGAAGCCATGAGTTCGCCGACCCCTCCGCAGGAGGTCGACAGCGCCCCTTTCGAGCAGAATATCCTGACGGAGTTCGACCTGAACGAGTCCGCTATTCCGAAGTTCTTCGAGGGAGACGGCGGACGGTACATCACCGCGGGGGTGATAATCGCCGAGTTCGAAGGCAAGAAGAACATGTCATTCCACAGGATGATGCTCATCGGCGATAAGCGCCTCGCGGTCAGGGTAGTTCCCAGACACCTGCACGCCATGCACCGCAAGGCCAAGGCGAAGGGCGAGGAACTTAAGGTCGCGGTCGCGATTGGACTGTGCCCTTCCATCCTCCTGTCGGCTGCAATGACGGTGGAACTGGGCACGGACGAGCTGGCGATAGCCAACACCCTGAGGCAACTATGCTTGGGAGAGCCCGTTGCGGTCCGAAGGATCGAGAACGGCCTTCTCGTGCCTGCCTACGCCGAGTACGTCTTCGAAGGGCGTCTGACCGACCAGCTGACGGATGAGGGGCCGTTCGTGGACATAACTGGCACCCAGGATCCTGTGCGGAAGCAGCCTGTGCTCGAAGTCGACAGGATATACTACAGAGACGATGCGATATTCCAGTTGATACTCCCGGCGGCAAACGAACACTATCTGATGATGGGTATGCCGAGAGAACCGGTTATCAAGAAGGCGGTGAGCGTGGCGGTCCCTGAGGTGCATGCAGTCAGATTGACCGAAGGGGGTTGCTGCTGGCTCCATGGGATAATCTCGATCACTAAGCAGAGAGAGGGCGATTCGGTGAACGCCATACTGGCAGCTCTCGGGTCTCACTCTTCCATGAAGATGGTGACCATCGTCGACGAGGATGTGGATGTCTACGACGACAAGGAAGTTGAATGGGCCCTCGCGACCAGGTTCCAGGGGGACAGAGATTTGATATTGGTCAAGAACGCGAGGGGCAGCAGCCTCGACCCGAGCGCGGACCAGACTACGGCGAAAATCGGCCTCGACGCCACCAAACCCTTGGGCAGCGCAGGATTCGACCGCATACTGCCCCACTGACCGTTGCTCCTGGACTGAGGCCTGTTAGGCGAAAACTCTTAAATATGGTCCCCACCTCACAACTACCAGAGGCGAGAGACCATGGTTACAATCACGCCGAAGGCATGCGAGACGATCAAAGCGATAGTGGCCGAAGAGAAGAAGGACGACCCGATCAGGATAGTGTTTGCCGGATACTCATGTTCCGGCCCCGCCTTCATGATGGCTTTTGATAAGAAGAAGGACGAGGATGTAGAGCTCAAGGAAGACGGCATCACGCTGATATACGACAAGTCGCTCGAGGACAACCTGAAGGACGCGACGATAGACTCCGTCGACACGCCTCAGGGACCCGGGGTCGTTGTCCGTGTGAAGGCTGCCGAGGGATCGTGTGGCGGCACCTGCGCTGGATGCCACTAGATTCGTCAATCCATCCGGCAAAGTTAGATATGCTGGAGCTGCTGTAAAAGGTCCGTGTTCCTCGAACACGATCTGATCAAACCATCCAGCATAGAGCTGAGGGAATATCAGTCCAACATCGCTCATGCTGCACTGGAGGAGCCGACCCTGGTGGTGCTCCCAACTGGTATGGGCAAGACCGTCATTGCGCTGTACGTCATCGCCGAGATACTGAAGACCAAGAAGGGCTCAGTACTGTTCATGGCGCCGACGAAGCCCCTTGTGGAACAACACGC
>JBFEPA010000153.1:0-2232 GCA_041550275.1 Thermoplasmata archaeon
CTCAGGTGTTCGCCCTCGTAGATGGCGATGTCCAGATAGGCCTCGTCGCGTCGGAGAAACAGGCTATAGACTGCGCCTTAGAAAGCATCTCCATCGAGCACCCGTCCGTCCCTGGATATGCCGACAAGTACTGGAACGCGAGGGGCGGGAGCCACAACTACGGCGGTGCGTTCGTGTTCAGCCTCCACCCCGAGGAGGGCTCCGAGGAGACCATGCGACTGATATCGACCAACAAGTTCGGCAGGCCGGTCACATCACCATACAGGGGCTGGAGCCGCGCTGAGGACGCCGCGTTCGCCTGGACCATGACGAGCCACGGAGCGCCTGAGGCACTGACAACCGACATCATCGAGAGGAAGAACCCCGAGGCGTCCTTCAAACTATTCATCTCCGCACTGAAGCTGTGCTCAGGCGACGACCTCAACAACCTGTTCGGTCAGATGTTGGCGTATTCCAAGCGGGGCGACTCACATAAGGCTGAGATGATACAGCTGGTAACTCTGATAATGGACCGTCGATACCACACGGGCCGTTTCAGGGCGAGCCGCCTCTCCCAGAAAGCGAAGGAGGTGCTGGAGACGATGCTGCGCTCGTCGGCAAAGATCGAACGGAACGAGCGTTCAATGCACCAGCTGATAGATTTCTGGAGCAGGAAGTCCATCCGACCGCCCGCGTCGCCATATGACAGGCTTCTCATTGACTGTCGAGGCTTCCCGATGGAGGGCGAGGATGGGGTATCTTTCCTTGTCGCGGAGGCTCACAAACTCGGATGGAACCGCGTCCTGGTCTTCGCTGCGCACGGGCAGAGGTTCATAGGGTGTGGTTTGGGACCGCGGACGAAGGGTTTCAGGATGGACATCTACGGCAGCCCCGGCGACTACCTCGGCTCGGGCATGGACGGCGCTGAAATGCATGTCCACGTAAACGGCCAGGACCAACTCGGGCAGATACTGAGCGACGGCAAGCTCGTCGTGTACGGCGATGTTGGACAGACGTTCATGTACGGCGGCAAGGGCGGCGAGGCGTTCATAATGGGCAACGCTGCAGGACGCCCGCTCATCAACGCGGTCGGAAGGCCGAAGGTGGTCATCAACGGGACCTGCCTGGACTACCTCGCAGAGTCGTTCATGGCGGGCAATCCACTCTACGGTGGAGGTTTCGCGATAGTCAACGGCATATCCTTCGACGCCTCCGGCGAGCCTCTGGAGCTCTCGGAGCCCTATCCAGGCGCCAACCTGTTCTCGCTCGCATCAGGCGGTGCGATATACATACGCGACCCGAGGAAGTTGGTCGGTGAGGACCAGCTCAATGGTGGGAGAATATCGCGGCTCACACAGGCGGACTGGAATCTCATATTGCCTTATCTGCAGGAGAACGAGCGGCTGTTCGGCGTGTCGCTCGACAACTTCCTGCTCAAGGTCGATGGTGTCCGCAAACCCCCAGAGGAGGTCTACAGGAAGATCGAGGCCGTGCCGCTGATAACCCTCTCTGGCAAGACACAGATGCAGGACCTGGGCGAGTGAGGCCGACAGTCGCACGAGGATAGGGCTATCTGGCGTTTCTTCAGTCAGGCAGGGGGCATTGTGGACAAGTTTCAGAACGGCACAGGATGAGTGTGCCAGCCTTCGAAGAACTCACACTCGCAATCGTAATGTCAGCAAGCTTAAATACGGTCTTAAAGATGCAGCGCCCAGAGACTAGGATATCACCTCTGAGACGGCCCTTGACCGGCACTTTCCGGGGTGGGCGCGGGATGTGTGCGAACATGTACAAAATCGTCAAGGCGGAGAAGCTCACACCCGATGTGACCAGGCTGGAGATTGCCGCGCCACACATAGCGAAGAAGGCGATGGCGGGACAGTTCGTCATGTTGACGGTGGACGAGCACGGCGAGAGGATACCGCTCACGATGGCGGACTACTCAGCCGAGAAGGGAACAGTCACAATCGCGGCTCTGGAGATCGGCAAGACCACCAAGAAGCTCGGAACGCTCAAGGCGGGGGACAAGCTGTTCAGCCTCGTCGGGCCACTCGGCCTGCCGACCGAGCTGAAGAACTACGGCACGGTCGTTTGCGTCGGCGGAGGCATAGGCCTCGCGCTCATGTACCCCGTTGTCCGCTCGCTCAAGGAGGCGGGCAACCGCATGGTTTCTATCATCGGCGCCAAGAACAAGGACCTGCTGATATACGAGGACGAGATTGAGAAGGTGAGCGACGAGCTGCACGTGTGCAC
>JBFEPA010000154.1:0-2179 GCA_041550275.1 Thermoplasmata archaeon
CGTGTTCGTCGTTGAGAAGAACCAGGGCAGCAGGGCGGTCGGCAAGAAGGGCGAGAACGTCATCCGCCTGAAGAACCTGACCGGCAAGGACATCCATGTCATCGAGTACTCCGACGACCCTGAAACTTTCATACGAAACGTGTTCCACACCTACAGTGTGCAAGGCGTGTCTTTGGAGAACCGGGGGAACATCGTGCACGCGACGGTGACCGTAGATCCCAAGGTGAAGGGCAAGGCGATCGGTAAGAACGGCAAGAACCTGAGGATAGCTCGTGAGGTCGTGAGCCGACACCACAACGTCCACAGCATCAGCGTTGCTTGAGAGGCTTCCTCTCGACCTCCAGCCTGTCCGCGGTGGGATACTCCTCCACTATGTATGACTCGAGCGGCAGCTCCGACGCGACCTCTTCGAGCACCCACGCAGCGACCTCGACCCTCCCCTTATCAATGTCGCGCCAGACGAGCTCGGCCGGCACGAAGAAGTCGTCTTGTAGCAGTCTCATCAGGCCCACTGGGTCGTCTGTCTCGACTACCCCTTTGACGAGGGTCGAGTCATCAGTTATGATCTCGTGTGGTTTCTTGACGTTCTTAGCCCTTCTGGCTATTCTGTTTCTCAGCTGTACACCATCCTTGAACGAGGACGAGCAGTAGTGCAGCGGCACGGCGTAGTCAGCCTCGAGCAGCTCCATTGCGAGTTCCTCGCTCCCAGCCACCGCAGAGGAGACATCATCCTTGACGTCCATGGCCAGCTTCCTCATAGCATTCCAGTTCGTCTCTGAGAATTCCAGCTCGTTCAGGTTCACGAAGTCCAGTTCCGCCAGGGACGCAAACGATATCGCAGCGGCCAGATCGCTCTCCTTGCCCGGTATGGCAGGTAGCTCAAGCCCGACTGCCATCCCCTCTCTTCTCGCGACGTCCACTGCGTCAACGAAAGCGCTTCGATGCAACCTCTTCCAGGTGCCCGCGGGCGGATGGAAACGTATCTCATCCAGACCCGCCTTCGCAGCTCTCGCTATCTTGCGCGAGTCGGTGGCGGAGGTGTATAAGTGTATATGGTGGTCATCACCGAACTCCCGTTTGAGTGCTCGTATTGCGTTGACAGTTCTATCGATTGCCGTCATAGGGTCGCCGCCAGTGACCCCCGTCCCGAGCGCGTCGATCGCCCTGGCCTCCTGAACCGCCTCCGAGATCCGGACGATCTTCCTCTCGTTTGCGAAGAACACGTCGCGCCCCTTCTTCTCACCGGACAGCGGACAGTACCAGCATCTGCGGTCACACCTGCCTGTGACGAGGAGCACCAGTTTGGCCCCTTTCTCGCACAGCACACACCCTTGGGGGAGCTTCCCAGTGTATGCGGACCCATTCTTCATCTTCTTGGTCTTCGTCAATGGTGGACCGTATCTACGTCGCCCCGATAAATCGTCTTTCGACGTACCGACGCAAAAGGCTAATAGCCTGGCCTGTGATGGTGTGCACCATGGAGAGGAGAACAAGGGTGATACTCGCGCTGGACGTTACGTCCGGCGAGGAGGCGATGCGCATCGCCGAGGCGGTGGCTGACTACATAGACGCTGTTAAGATTAACTGGCCACTGACACTGGCTGCTGGAGCAGACATCATAACCGAAATATCCAAGGTCAAGCCAGTGGTGTGCGACATGAAGATAGCAGACATACCGAACACAAATCGGCTCATCGTGGAGCAGGCCATGCTCCGAGGCGCGACCGCCGTTATATGCCACGGCTTTGCGGGCGAGGACTCAGTAAAGGCCTGCGTCGAAGCATCGAACGGGTCGGCATACGTGGTCACGGAGATGAGCCATCCGGGGGGAAAGCAGTTCACCGCTCCAATTGCAGACCAGCTCGCAGAGATTGCGAAGACGACGGGCGCCAAAGGCATAGTGGCCCCGGCGACAAGACCGGAGAGGATAGCAGCCCTTAGGGCGATAATCGGAAACCTCGAGATCATCAGCCCTGGGGTGGGCGCCCAAGGAGGCAAAGCCTCTGATGCTCTCAGGGCAGGGGCGGACTATGTCATAGTCGGAAGGGCGATATATCAGGCGGACGACCCGCGCGAGGCAGCTCGGCAGCTGTCCGAAGAGGCTCGGAACGCAGGGTGAATCTGTCAGCCGGGCTTTCGGGGGTGCGGCATGGCAGACAATGACGTGCCAGATGGTCAG
>JBFEPA010000155.1:0-2152 GCA_041550275.1 Thermoplasmata archaeon
CCAGCTCCCGATCAAGGGAGTCGAGCCTCTGCTGAAACTCCTTCTTCTTTGCCTCGAGGGAACTCTTCCTGACGCTCTCGCCGCTGTCTTTGGTAGTGGAATCCCGGACGCTGTCCTCCAGCTCCGAGATCTTGCCCCTCAGCTCGGATAGTTCGGCCTGTACCCTCTCGGACTCCTCGGTCGCGCTCCTAAGCTCTGCAGCCTTCTTCTCTATGCGGCTCTCCGAGGGCGCGCCGAACTTGACGAGCTTGGAGTCAAGTGTGCCACCGACCATGGCACCGCTCGCCTCCGCCAGCTCGCCGTCCATGGTGACGAGCCTGACGCCGCCCATGAGCTTCCGCGCCTCGGTCAAGTTCTTGACAACGACTGTGTCGCCGAAGACGAACCAGAACGCCGCCCTGTACTTCTCGTCGAACCTTATCAGGTCGATGGCGAATCCAAGCGAGTTCTTGGAAGCCATCAGTGCCTTGCCACGAGGTCTTCCATCAAGCATCTTGTTGAGAGGTAGGAAAGTGGCTCTGCCGAGCTTGTTCTTCTTCAGGAAGTCTATGCAGCTCGCCGCTACCTGGTCCGTGTCGACGACGATGGACTGCATCCTATTGCCAGCTGCGACGTTCAACGCCGTCTCGTGCTCCTCTTGGACATCTGCGAGTTCAGCCACTGTCCCGTGGATGCCCTTGATCCGCCCTCGGTCACGTGCCTCCAGAAGTGACATCGTCGCAGAACTGAACCCCTTCTTGACCATGTCGGCTGCTTCCGCCTCCGCCTTCAGCTGGTTGTATTCGCGGGTGAGCGACTTCACGGCGTTCTCGAGGTCCTGGGCGTCCTTGATGAGCTTCTTCTCCTGGTTTCTCGCGGCGTAATACTCCTCCTGGACTTTCTTCAGCCCCATCGCCGAGGTCTTTGTCTCATTGCCGAGCTCCTTTATGGACCACTCGGCGTCCTTGAGCTCGAACTCGTAGGTCTTCTTGGTCTCCTCCGCGTTTGAGATGTCTATCCTTATCCTAGACAGGCGGTCCTCTATCCTGTCGCGCTCGAGCTTCAGAGCGTGGACCTTCTCCTCCTTTCTGCTGATATCCACCCCGAGCTCAAGCACCTCCTTCTGGAGCGTGTTGAATTCCGTGTCGGATTTCGAAATGGTATCCTGGTGCCCTTCCAACTCCTTCCTCTTCTTCTCCAGGAGTTCGGATTTCTGCAAGTGCTCCTCCTTGATCGGAACCAGTCTCTCTTCCAGTGATTCGAGGTCCTCGTTGACGGCCTTGAGGTCCTCTGCGTGTGCCTTGCGCACATCCTTCAACGATATGACCATGTCTTCAGAATTCGAGCATGCGTCCTTGGCGCGGGCTATCTCTATCCTTAGGTTGTCTATCTTCTCCTTGATCTCCCTGGCCTCCTCGCCGCCTCTCTCCGCTATCTCGTTCTCTATGTTGGCCAGCTCTTCGGTCACTTGTTCGAGATTCTCGAGCAGCTCCTTCTTCTTCTCCTCGGCCTTGGAGGTCTCCTCCGTGTAGGTCGTCGTCTGCTCTTTGTATGACGCTATCTCGCGTTCGACCGCCTCGAGGTTCTTCACGGCAAGTGATGCTTTTGCGAGGGTGAGCTTGTCGTGCAGGTCCTTGTACTTCAGCGCTCCTTGACGGTCGTTCTCGAGCTGCTTCATCTGCTTCTTGAGCTCGTCGACTATGATCGACAATCTCTCGATGTTCTGCTCGGCGACGCCCCTCTCCTTCTCGGCTGCCTGGATGTCCTCATCGAACTTCGTGATGCCCGCGATGTCATCGAGTATTCTCCTCCTCTCCAGGTTGCTCATCTCGACGATCCGCGTGATGTCTCCCTGCTGCACGAAGTTGTATCCGTCTGCGCTGATCCTCGCGTTCGCGAGGAGGTTATCGAACTCGCCCAGGGAGGACTTCTTGTCGTTCACATAGTAGTATGAGTAGTAGTCGTCAGCGTTGTCTGTCAGCTTCACCAGCCGGGTGAGCTTCACGGTGTTTGAATCGATTGGTATGAGCCGGTCGGAGTTGTCGAAGTACAGGCTCGCCTTGCACTCCTTGGCGGGCTTCTTCTCCTTGCCACCGTTGAATATGAGGTCCGTCAAACGACCTGCCCTGATGACTCTAGAGCTCTTGGGCCCAAGCACGAACAGGATGGCGTC
>JBFEPA010000156.1:0-2125 GCA_041550275.1 Thermoplasmata archaeon
ACCATGTCGTTCTCAAGAGCGAGAAACCGGTCGCCATACCTGTGATTGTCAGCTGGCTCAAGGAGTCGAAGCGTGATTCGGTGGTTCTCGGCCCTGAGGAGGTCCTATCTGTAAACGACGAGATGATGTGCGGTGACCTGCCAGTTCTAGTGACTTCCATCGAATCGAAAGCTGGCGCGAGAGTCGATTCGTGCAAAGCGGGAGACATAAGCACCATCTGGGCCAAACGGTTCGACAAGGTCAAGATAGCATTCTCCATCAACCACCATGGCAAGACCTACGCCGAACAGATGATTGCCTCCCCCGACGAGGAGTTCTCCATAGGGGACATGCTTCGGGTGGGCAAGAGGGATGTCGTCATACATGCTATCAAGATACAGGGAAGAAGCGTCAGGAAGGGGGCGGTCGCCGCGAGGGATGTTGTGAGGATATATGCCAACATCGTCAGGAAGACGACCTACTGATGGTTCGATTCGTCAAGATTTATCATAGGATATCGACATAGATGAGTCGATGGACAAGGACGCCATGAGAGCCGACCGCGACTCGCTTGTGGACAGTCTTCTCAACCGGGGCTACGTCGTGTCGCCTGCCGTGGAGGAGGCCATGAGGCGAGTGCCGAGGGAGGAGTTCGTCCCACCGAGGCTGAGGAGCAGCGCGTACGTCGACACCCCACTTCCCATTGGTTCTGGCCAGACGATATCTGCCCCGCACATGGTGGCGATCATGGTGGAGAAACTCGCCCTCGAACCAGGCATGAAGGTGCTCGAAGTGGGCGCGGGCTCGGGTTATCACGCTGCCGTTGTGGCCGAGCTGGTGGCGCCCGACGGCCATGTCTTCTCAGTCGAGCGGGTGGAGTCGCTGGCGCGATCCGCGAATGACAACCTTGATCGGACTGGCTACGGGGATATCGTAACCGTTGTTGTGGGCGACGGGTCGAAGGGGTTGGCGGAGCATGCTCCGTACGACAGGATATTCGTTGCATGTGGCGCCCCGGAGGTCCCATCACCGCTCACCAATCAACTCGTTGACGGCGGCAGGATGCTCGTGCCTGTGGGCAGCCGCATGTATCAGGACTTGCTGAGCGTGGAGAAGAAGGGCAGTAATGTGACAATCAAGAACTGTGGAGGATGCGTCTTCGTACCCCTTGTAGGGGAGTTCGGGTATTGAACGGTCAGATTATGTCCAGGATTTTTCGCAGGTCCTTCTCGTGAACTACCTTGTCCGCCCTTTTCAGAATATCGTCGTCTTCGGGACAGAAAGCTACGCCGAGCCCTGAGGCGTCAAACATGGGGATGTCATAGCGCGAGTTGCCGACGCTGACGACATCGCTCTTCTCGAATCCGAACATCTCCATCAGCATCTCCACCTTCTGGTCCTTGCCGTCCAGCTTGACGTTCAGGATGCCCTCGCCGGTAAGCTGCCCTGCGCAATCGGCCACGAAGCCGTTCGCGAAGAACATGTCCATCTTGAGCTCTATGGCAACCCGCTCGGCCAATAGATCGATTCCCGCAGAGACTATGGCCGTCTTGGTGCCGTTCGCTCTCAGGGCTTCGATGGTCTCCTTCGCGCCGTTCATCAGTGGCGCGGTCGAGAGTATGCGTTTCAAGCGGTCCATCGTCAGCGTTGGATCCTGAGCGATCCACAGGGCCACGTCTCTTCTGATGAACTCCATGTCGTCGATCTCTCCCCGCAGATAGGCCTGAAGGGATTGTTCGTTGTCGACCCCGAAGTGTCTGTGGACATGGACCCAGGAGCTGGCGATGTCCACGAGCACACCATCCATGTCGAAGACCACGAGCTTGGCCATGCGCTCTGATTGCGGAAAGCTTTATTAAAAGCCTCCCCTGATGGCCCGCTGTCAGATGATAACTCTAATCGGCGTCGGGCACGTCTTCGCGATATCAGGCCAGGTCACTCAGTTGATACACTCCAGGAGGCCGGATGTCGTCTGCATAGAGCTCGACAGGACGCGGTATCAGGCGCTCCAGAGTCAGACGCGGTCGGGGCGTGTGCCCATACAATACGTATTGCTGGCACTCTTCCAGAGGAAGATGGCGGACAAGTTCGGAGTCCAGGCAGGCGACGAGATGCTTGCTGCTGCGAGGGCGGCGCAGGAAGTGAA
>JBFEPA010000157.1:0-2106 GCA_041550275.1 Thermoplasmata archaeon
ATTGGGATCTCTCGGTACGCCACCTGGCGGGCCCGCGGGGATTTTCGAGACTAGTCTGTAAGGCATAGTCATTCGAACCCCGGGCCACCTGCTTAAAAGGCAGATGCTCTTTCTAGGGAGTCCTATACATCGAGAATGCATGAGATTCCTACCTAGCTGAGCTACGGGCCCGTAGGCGGCGCGGATACCCGAGGCTGCTTTAGCAGGGCGTGTAGTCTATTCTGATATATAATACTTGCCACATCTGCGGGCGACTGTGTGGCGCAACGTTGTTAACCGCATATTAATCTACATTCATATAATTATCTACACCGTATAATATGCCTTTGTTCAGCAACTGTTTTGTACCTTCCGCTAGCGACCTCATGTCATGAGCCGATTTGTCTCACTTCGATACTGACCTATGCAGGCTCTGTGCTGGCCGTCCAATAGCATGCCGAATCAGTGATTCCGGCATTATTCGATCAACCGGGCTTCGCAAGGTCGCTGCCTCCGCTCATTGGGAAGATGTCCAGCCGTCCTGCCCAGTTCATGACAGCATCAGCAGATGTTATATACAGATAGCATATTCCTCAGCTCCGAGGTAGAAGAGTTTGACCGGCCAGGAGAAGGCTTGTTCATCTTGCGGGGTTCGTCTCGTGAAGAACTCGGAGACGGCTTTTCCGTGTCCCAGCTGTGGCAGGAGCACAATCGGAAGATGTACGAAGTGCAGGGATCAGAGCGTGAAGTACACATGTCAGGAATGTGGCTTCTCAGGTCCGTGAGGTGATTCCTTGGGAGAGGTTGCGCTGCAGTACAGAGTCCTACCAGAAGGGCTGGACGTGAGCCTCGATGAGTTGCTGGCTGGCATAACCAAGACTCTGCCGGAAGGAGCGAGGCTGAAGGCTTCAGAGAAGAAGCCACTCGCATTCGGACTGCAGGCCCTCCACGTACTCGTCGTGATAGACGACAAGGAGGGCGGCGCCGAGACGGTCGAGGCGGCGATCGCGGCAGTGGCCGGCGTCCAGAGCGTTGAGATCGTCGAAATGGGGCTGCTCTAGACCCCAGATATGACGGGTTACCCATCAAGGAACCGGCGTGTACAGACGCTGGCAGAACGATTCTAAGAGGTTTGAGATAAGGGGTTTCAGCGACCAGCTGTCAACGCTGCTCCTCGCTCAGACCTTGGGCGGAGGCAGGATGTACTTACCCTTCATGAGGTACTTCGTTTCCTTCCTAGCGCGTCCGATGATGGCCTCGGCCTTCTCGTACAGCGTCTTGCGGCTGTGCTTCTCCCGGGCGAGGCCTTCCTTGATGGCGGCCATGCCAACCGCGACCGCCTCTCTTGGGAAGACTTCCCACTCGTCCATCGTCGGTACGATGTAGTCCTCCCTGAGACCTTTGTCCTCCGCGGTCTTGGCCAATTCTAGCACCGCAGCGAGACACATGGTGTCAGAGATCGTCTTCGCCTTCACATCCAGCGTTCCCCGGAATATCCCGGGGAAGCCGAGCGAGTTGTTGACCTGGTTCGGGAAGTCCGACCTGCCAGTGGCCACTATCTTGGCCCCGGCCTCCTTCGCCTCCCACGGCCATATCTCAGGTATCGGGTTGGCCGTCGCGAAGACTATCGCATCGTCCGCCATGCCCTTGATCCAATCAGGCTTTATCGTCCCAGGACCTGGCTTTGAGGCTGCGACGACTATATCGGCCCCCTTCATGGCCGTTGGGACGTCGCCCGCGACGCACTCCTTGTTCGAGTGCTCGCACATGAACCACTTCTCCTTGTACTCGGCCTTTACGTCGGTTCTGCCCATGTGCAGCGACCCCTTCGAGTCACACATTATCATGTTTTCCCACTTGTAGCCGGAGACCTGCATGATCCTCGATATCGCTATGTTCGCAGCGCCCGCGCCGATGAATACCGCTTTCATCTGCGACGGTTTCTTGCCGACGATCTTGGCAGCGTTTATGGCACCCGCAGCGACGATCGTACCCGTACCCTGCTGGTCATCGTGCCACACCGGTATCTCGCACTCCTCCCTGAGCCTCTCCAGTATGTAGAAGCACTTCGGCTGGGATATGTCCTCGAGGTTCACGCCTCCGAGCGAAGGCTGCAGGTACTTCACG
>JBFEPA010000158.1:0-2087 GCA_041550275.1 Thermoplasmata archaeon
GCAGTCCATGACCATCTTCTCCTTGGATATCATGCCTGCCCTGTCGACTCCCCCGATGCCGACCATCATGTCAGCGCCGGTGAGCATAGATGCCATCGTCGTGAGCGCGCCCTCGGCGGCCGCTTCCGACGATAGCGACCTCGCCGCATTGGAAGGGCCTCCCGCGCATGTGGGCACCCCGTAACGTTTGGCCATCTGGATCGCAGCCGAGTCCATTAGGATGCCCTCAGGCGTCCCGCACAGGAATACGCCGGACTTCAGGTCCATGACGCCCGAGAAGGACGAGTATATGCTGGGTGCACCCGCCGAAGCGGTTTGTGAAATGGTCATGCCGAAGAGGTTCTCGGCGTTGATGACCGCGAGGGAGCCGGCAACTGAAGCTGGCGTCACGACCCCGGCGATGGCCATCGAGAGGTGGACGACTGGCACGCCCGCTCTTGCAAGGACACCAATCGCCTCAGCCTCGCCTGCGTCATATCTGAGAGGTGATATCGGTGTGCTTACATCGGAGAATATCGGGCGTTCCTTCAGCTTCTCCTTCGAGCCGAGTATGGCGGAGCAGACGTCTATCTGGAATTCAGCTTCCTCCACTGAGCATGCGCCGTGTTGGATGTGTTTCGACGAGTATGCTATAGCCGCGAGGAACTCGTAGAACGAAGACCGGTCCGTCGGCATATCGTTCGCGATGACCGTAGGCCAGATGTAGCCCACCTCTGGCAGCGCGTCCGCCAGGATCATCATCTCCTTGAGGTCCTGAAGGGTGGAAGCCCTCTTCTCGCCGGTCTCAGCGTCGAACACCGCAGGAGGCTGACCGTCCGTCGATATGATCTGGACACCCTCGCCGGGTATCACGAAGTCCGTTCCCCCTCTGGAGCATATGCGGACGCTCTTCGGGGCGGTCTCTATGGATCGGTCAACAAAGTCTTCCTCAAGGAAGACGAGCTCCTTGGACTCGTCCAGTCTCGCACCCGCTTCTTTGAGCGCTTTCCGAACCGCAACACTCTCGACCTTGACGCCGACCTCAGCGAGTATACGCAGAGATGCCTCGTGCACCTTGTCGATGTCCTTCTCTGTCAGCACGCTCATCTTAGCTATCGTCATGTGTTCATCCCCATCCCCTGGCCGACGCGGGCGAGTCAGAAGCAGCCGGTCGGAGGGGGCTCCGTGACCCCAATGGCGGGGCGGTAGATTAAGTATCCTGATACGCCCGCTTTGTGTGCTATATATCCTTTCCGAAACGGCTTTGACATGTCGCTCCAGCCTATCTCGACAGGTCGAACTCAGCTGCAGCGAGGCGGCCTGCGAAAGGTATTACATCTTGGTTCAACCTCACATTCCTCCCCGAGAAGGTGTTACAATGGGTTTGAACATGGCAATCACAGAGCTCGAGTCCGCAAAATCATTGTGCAGGGAGAGAAAGATGACGATGGCCAAGATCTACGTGGCTGACCCTGAGAAGTGGGCAGACCTCGTGGAGACAGACCGCGTGGCCGACTTGAAGAGCGCGAGGGCCAAGCTCGGCGAGGAGAAGGTCGACGAGATGATCAAGCGCTCGAGGAGCAAGGTGGAGGGGGACGACCTATTCATGGAGAAGATCAAGGACCCCGCAGACCAGAAGACGCTCGAGCCGTTCGTCAGAGAGGTCAAGACGAACTGGATCGTCGTCAGCAAGGTGCCCAAGGCGAGGAAGGAGGAAGTGCTCAAGGCCGCGGTCAAGGAGAACTCCATAACCGAATGGGACCTCTTGGAGTTCGACGAGATGTACGAGACCTGTGGCAGATGCGGCCTGTCCTGGGACAACAAGAAGGGCTGCGTGGGCAACTTCGGCCCGTCGACATCGCCTGTGCCCGAGCTGGCCAAGAAGTTCAAGCTGAACCTGCTCGCGAAGGTGGACGACCTCGCGTCGAAGAAGACCGTGCTTACATCCAAGGACGCTCAGACGCTCCTGAAGGAGATAGCGGTGTTGTGAGAGAGGACGCCCGAAGAGGGCAAGATGATGGTACGAAGGATAGACGGGACGCTTAAGCGGCTCGAGGCCATGGCGAACTGCTCCAAGGAGAATGCCGTCGGCTTCTACTTCTTCTGAA
>JBFEPA010000159.1:0-2021 GCA_041550275.1 Thermoplasmata archaeon
TATTTGGACATTCTGAGGGTGTACCTGACCGCGCCTGAACAGGGCATCCAGATAGATAAGATAGCGACTCAGGTGATGAACGTCAACCGGCTCGCGAACGATGTGAGGACGATGTCTCGGCTGACCTGGGGAAGCGTGAACCTCACCAAGGTAGATCTCGGCGCTGTCCTTACCGAGAGCATCCAAAACGTCAAGATGTACTTCCTGACGAGGAACATAGAGGTGGAGCATCACATCGAGGCTCAGCAATTCTTCGTTAACGCCGATGAGCTTCTCAGAGAGCTCTTCGTGAACATACTCACCAACGCGGTGAAGTACGATTCGCACGAGACAGTGAACATAGGAATACCGGTTAGTGGGGAGTTGATGGACGGCCGCCGCTATGTGACGGTTGCCATATCTGACAGAGGGTGCGGCGTAGCCGACGACCTCAAGGAGGCCATCTTCGAGAGGTTCGCCAAGGGTAGCAAGCAGAAGGGCTCCTCAGGTCTGGGCCTTCATATTGTGAGGATGTTGGCGATGAGGTACAAAGGCAAGGTATGGGTGGAGGACCGCGTACCAGGTCGCCACGAAGAAGGCTCTGTGTTCAAGATACGCATACCAGAGTACTGAATGGCTTTCGTCCTCAGAAGGTTGCGACGCCTCTCATGACTTCGACGGCGGCTCCGCCGACTCGGACCGATTCGATGGTTCCATTGGGCAATGTCCGCACATCAATGTCTATCATGCTCGGCCTGTCAACGGCGTGCCCCTGCTCGTTGACAATCCTCGTCTTCTTCTTCACATCCACGAGGTGTCTGCTCACGAGATACGCTCCCAGGCATCCGCTCGCGCTGCCTGTCGCGGGGTCTTCGATGACGCTTCCGGACGAGAGGAAGAACGCCCTCGAATGCGTCGTCGCCCTCCGGTCGATGGGGTCGAGCGATGTGACATAGACGTCCACTACGTTCTTGGGGAGTCGTCGAACGACCTTCTCGAAGGCAGCTGCATTCACGGTGATTCCTTCAACAGCTCTCCTGCTTCGCACGGGCACAATCAGCCAGGGGAGCCCCGTCGACACGAGCTGCGGCGGCATGCTGTGCAGGTCGAAGTTCTTCTTGTCGATGGAGAGGGCGTTGGCCAATAGGCCAAGATCCTTGAACTCCTTTCCGAACTCGGGCTTCCGCTGAACGGTCACGACCTTCTTCACGGTCCCGCCCTCGCCATGTATCTCCACTGGCAGTACCCCTGCTCCGGCCTCCATCTTGGCTACGGTGATGCCGTCACGCAGTCGGATCCTGCCTTCGTTTGCCAGCACGTAGAAGGTACCGATCGTGGGATGCCCTGCGTATGGTATCTCCATATCGGGGGTGAATATGCGCACCTTGAAGTCCGCGCCGGACTTCTTTCCAGCGGGAAGCACGAAGGTTGTTTCAGAGAGGTTCATCTCCTTCGCCAGAAGCTGCATGTTCTTCGTCGTTAGGCCTCTGCCGTCCGTGAACACCGCCAATGGGTTTCCGCCGAACGGTCTCTTGGCGAACACATCCACCCTTACGTATGCGCACCGCCTCTTTGCCATCAACCCTGAATTTCACTATCTGCATTTAACAACATTGCACAGGTCACTGTGAGCTGTTGCCTGCCCGGACTTGAACGCCTTAAGGTCGACGTCCGCTTCGATTGCGCCTCGTACTATCGCCTCGTCGCATAGCATGAACGCTTTCGCCGGCCTCTCCTCCGCTATGCCTCCGCTATGTCAAGCACTCCCAATCCGTCACTCCCCCAAGGCCATCAGTAGATGGGTTGGCACGGTAATCGTCCTTGTGATCGGTTCCGAGTCTGCGAGAGATTGGACGCGCACTCGACCCACTTACTGTCCTCTCGATTGCATACCTGTAGTGCGCATGCGCCTGCGCGCGTGTGCCATCCTTGTCCACATTTTATTTATACACGCCAGGTTGGTACTCACATGAGTGACGGCCGCTCATCCCCCGAGCTTGAGCCGTACCAATACGCTAAGAGGAGATTGTACATGATTGAGA
>JBFEPA010000160.1:0-1995 GCA_041550275.1 Thermoplasmata archaeon
CTTGCCAGTGAACACGTTCACTCCCGCGTTCTTCTTCCCAGCCTTGTGAGCCTTCCTCAGCTCTATGAGCACGTCGATCGGGTCCAGACCCGCGTTTTCGGCGAGCGCGGTCGGCACAACCTCGAGTGCGCTGGCGAACGCATCAATGGCTATCTGCTCCCTTCCGCCTATCGACGCAGCGTAGTCCCGCAGCTTGAGCGCGAGTTCAGTCGCTGTCGAACCGCCGCCCGTGACCAGCTTGCCATCCTCCACGGCGACCGACACGACGCTGATCGCATCGTTCAGCGACCGGTCTATCTCGTCGATCACGTGCTCTGTGCCGCCCCTTATCAGTATCGATACAGCCTTGGGGTTCTTGCAGCCAGTCACGAAGGTCATCTTGTCATCTGCGATCTTCTGCTCCTCAACGAGGTTGGCCGTTCCAAGGTCCGAGGCCTTGAGGTCGTCCAGCTTCGTGACGAGGTTCGCTCCGGTGGCCTTCGAGAGCTTTTCCATGTCGCTCTTCTTGACCCTTCGGACAGCGTACACGCCGGACTTGGCCAGATAGTGCTGTGCGAGGTCGTCGATGCCCTTCTGGCAGAACAACACGTTCGCCCCGGACTTCTTGACGGTCTCGACCATCTTCTTGAGCATGTTCTCCTCTTCGTCGAGGAATGCATGCAGCTGGCTCGGGTCGGTTATCTCGATCTTCGCGTCGATCTCGGTCTTCTTGACTTCCATTGCTGAGTCCACGAGGGCGATCTTCGCCTTCTCAATCCTCTTCGGCATGCCCGCATGGACTGCCTCCTTGTCTACGATTATCCCGGCGATCATCTGTGTGTCGTCCATGGAGCCGCCCTGCTTCTTGACGACTTGGATGTTATCGTCGTCCACTATCCAGGCCCCGCCGTCCTTTTTCTCTGCGACCGCGCTGACAGCGCCGACCGCAACCTTGGCAAGCAAGTCCCTTGATGCGGACACGCTCTTGGATATCATTGCTGTCCTGGCGATGTCCGTAAGGATGTCTTTCTTATCAGGTGTGACCGAAATGGCAAGCCCCTCGAGCAGCTCACGCGCCCTCTGAGCCGCCATCCTGTAACCGCCCGATATGACTGTGGGATGTACGTTCTGCTCTATGAGTGCCTCCGCCTTCTTCAGCAGCTCGCCCGCGAGAATGACCGCGGTGGTCGTGCCGTCGCCGCACTCGTCATCCTGAGTCTTTGCCACTTCTACCAGCATCTTCGCGGCAGGGTGTTCGACGTCGATCTCCTTCAAGATCGTCACGCCGTCGTTCGTTATCACAACGTCGCCCATGCTGTCGACCAGCATCTTGTCCATGCCCCTCGGCCCGAGGGTGCTGCGGACAGAATCAGCAATCGCTCTCGCGGCTGATATGTTGTTGAACTGCGCTCCTTTACCTCTCTCTCTTTTCGTTCCTTCCTTCAGTATGAGAATCGGTGTCTGACCTATCATGTCATGCCTCCGTTCCGACCATTATCTGAACCGGGTTCCAGACAGCGTCCTCCCCCACGGTCCGTGCCCAGTATATGTTAGAACTTCTATATATCCGTTGCGTAATGGTTCTGCAGAGCTCCTTTGCGGCGAATCATCAGTGAAAGCATCGGTTGCTGAGCCAATCGATACGACGGCCCGATGGTCCGCGTGTGACGGTTCCCGAGCAGGTGACCACGATTTTTATATCAGGTATCGCTTTGCGTCACCGCTCATATGAAGATCATTCCTTACTTGGTCATCGACCCATGGGTCCCGTTCCAACGTGGGACACAGAAACGAGAAGTCACGGCATTGGTCTCGGCGCTCTCGAAGCGCTACGACCGTGTCTATGTCGCAGATCACGATGGGATATTCAAGAACAAGCCGCAACTCGACCTGGTGCAGCGCATCTGTGACGAGATGCCGACTCTGTACGAAGGCGGCGTTCGGTTCTCGAACAACGTCATCGACATGCTGATAACGGGTGCCGAGAAAGCCGTCATCGGGACAGGGACTTTGGTC
>JBFEPA010000161.1:0-1976 GCA_041550275.1 Thermoplasmata archaeon
GGACAGGGTGTCAACTACCTCCGTGAGCTCGGCTACAAAGTCGTCCTCGGAGAGTGCACGAGAAACCTCACTCGACATGGCTTCATGTCGGGCAAGGACGAGCAGAGGGCCGAGGAGCTGATGGACATGTTCGCGAACGAGGATGTGGATGCCATATTCGCCTCGAGGGGCGGGTACGGCGCGATGCGCATCCTGCCGCTCCTCGACTTCGATGTCATAGGTGACAATCCCAAGATCTTCATGGGATACAGCGACATAACGACTCTGCACGTGACGATCCACCAGAGGACGGGGCTCGTGACATTCCACGGCCCGTCGATAGAGGGCTATGCGGGGGACAACCCGGAGAAGGATCCGCCCACGGGCAAGCCGAACATCGACAGGGCGCTTGAACTCCTCCAACGAGCTGAGCCCTGGGGGAAGATTGAGAACCCGCCTGCCGGCATGCTGCTAAGAACTCTTGTCCCTGGGAGCGCGAAGGGCACGCTGTTCGGAGGGAACCTGTCCATGATCCTTCACACGCTTGGAACGGATGACCCGATCGACACCAAGGGGAGGATCCTGTTCTTCGAGGACGTGTATGTCTCCGAGTACGACATCGAGCGATTGTTGACTCAAATGCACTTGGCTCACAAATTCGACGGCGTCAACGGAATAGTCGTCGGGCAGTTCTCGACCTTCCCAAAGCGGGAGGAGTCACAGCCGACGCTGGAGGAGGTCCTCCGCGACAGGCTCGGATGTCTGCAGAACATACCGTCGTTCACAGGCCTCTGCTGTGGGCACGGGGCGATGAAACTTGTCATGCCAGAGGGGGTCAAGGCATCCATGGACGCCTCCTCGCCGATGCTGTCGATCGACGAGAGCCCGCTCGTTGATTGAGCCCGTTGGAGAGACCGCCGACGGGATGCTTTCGCGCGCGTCCGAGGGCACGCAAAGGGCCTCAGGGAAACTTATATAGGCGTATCTGAATATACATAAGGTAGCTCTTGAGAGGGATGGGAATTGAGCGCACACAACGATTTCGATGAGTCAGTGGATGCGGGCATAGCCGATGCGAACCGCAGCAAGAGAGAGAAGCTCCAGAGAGAACTGATGAGTTCATCATTCTTCAATCTCAGTGGAGGCATCATGAAGGAGGACAAGCAGAGCTCCTGGAGCTCCATAGACGACCTCCTATGCAAGCTGATGGCACAGTCTTCGGAGAGGCGCTTCACCAAGCACGTCGACAGGAACTTGGACTACCTGCACACGAGCCTCCAGTTAGACATGATCCGAATGGTGGCGGAGGACATTAAGCCAGAGAAGAGAGAGCATGATTTTTCGAGGGACAGGGTAGTGAGGTCGCTGCGCGGGACAGAGGGTATGCCGGAGCCGGCGCTCGACCAGGTGTAGCACAGCGAGGGTTCTGCTCACCGAAGTCTCCACAGTATAGCTACAGCAGGTTCTCAGGCGGAATCGGTCTTGGTTAGAGGCCGCTCCAATGCAGCGTCATCAAGAACAGAAGGGGCGCGGGGAGGGGGATTTGAACCCCCGAGCTCTCACGAGCACTGGATGTTTGCCCCTTCCGAAGCACGGAAGGAGATAGCAATCCAGCGCCTTGCCGGGCTGGGCCATCCCCGCATTAGTTGCGCATAAGACGAGTGCTTTCTTAAAGGTTTGTCGGGCGACCTGCATTCGGATTCTTGAGGCCAAGGAGCATCATTGTCGACTTGGCGCGACATGCCCACCCAGGCGGCATATGGCAAGGGCATGTGGCATGGCTATGGACCAGCCATAAGACCCTGATTGACATCAGCCCACCGCGGCAAATGGACAACAACGGACGCGAAACCCTAAAATACGCCGGAGGACAACGTTATACGAGGCAGTCCGGCCCATGGCCCCAATGAGCCATAGTGGACACAGTTCGAAACGCATATATATGGCATCGGGCTTAGCGGGACTACCCAAACATATTTGGCTGCGACAGTCGGCGA
>JBFEPA010000162.1:0-1946 GCA_041550275.1 Thermoplasmata archaeon
GAGTGACCAGCGACCGAGCCAACATCCGCCTTGATCAGAGAAACCGTTACTTTTTCCGACATCGTCTATTCCTCCAACCCTTCAGAGTTGCGTTTTGCCGAATGCGGAGCATTGGATATATATTAACCGCTCTCGAGGCGACGATATGAACATCGGCGACCACGTCGAATCAGGCTGCGTCAAGCGTTCGATCTCCTCCCGTCCGCATGTCGTATTCCTCAGGACCTTCCTGCAGCCGGCCTGCCCATGCAAAGGCTTATGCGAGGAGATGCCACTTTTCGAGCGGAGGTTGGACCATCATGGGCATAGTCGACGAGCTAGGACCAATATTCTCACCGAAATCAATCGCTGTCGTCGGAGCGTCCAGGAGTCCGACCAAGCTCGGGTTCGAGATACTGCAGAACATACTCGTCAACGGATACAAGGGCAGGGTCTACCCCATAAACCCGGAGACGCCGGAGATCCTTGGCGTGCCAGCGCTGCCGAGCGTCATGGCGGTCAAGGACGACATCGACCTGGCCATAATCGTCGTACCTGCGGACTTTGTGCCCAAGGTGATGACCGAGTGCGCAAAGAAGAAGGTCAAAGGCGTGATCATCATCAGTTCGGGGTTCGGCGAGGTTGGCGAGCGGGGCAAGGAGCTGGAGCGCGAGGTCCTCGACATTGCGAGCGCCGGAGGGATGCGCGTCGTCGGGCCGAATACGCTCGGATACAAGGACCCCATAGACAACCTCGACGCTGCCTTCGTGTTCGGCATGCCGAAGCCCGGCGAGATCGCGCTGGTAAGCCAGAGCGGCGCCCTCTGCGTCGGCATGATATACTACGCCAATGGCGAACACATCGGACTATCCAGGGTCATCTCCGTCGGCAACAAGGCGGATGTGGACGATGCCGACCTGATAGACTACCTCGACCAGGACAAGGCAACCAAGGTCATAGCCATGTACATCGAAGGCATCAAGGACGGAAAGAAGTTCCTGGACTCCGCGAGGCGATGCAAGAAGCCAATCGTGGCCATCAAAGCGGGCCGCACGCCTGCCGGGTCCGCGGCGGCATCAACGCACACGGGCTCGCTCAGCGGCTCGGACGTCGTCTACGATTCTGCGTTCAGACAGGTCCATATACAGAGGGCGTATGATGTCGGCGAACTGTTCGACTTCGCCCGGGCCCTTGCATATCAGCCCTGCTCCAGAGGAAACAGGGTGGGCATAGTATCGAACGGCGGCGGAGCTGGCATCATGATAGCGGACTGGTGCGAGTCGATAGGGCTCGTCGTGCCAAGCCTCGCCAAGAAGACCTGCGATGCTCTGAGGCCCCATCTCCCATCGATCACCACTGCGAGAAACCCGCTCGATGTGACAGGGGACGCGCGATTCCATAGGTATCATGTGACTGGAAGTATCGTGCTCCAGGACCCAAACGTGGATGCGCTGATAATGACCTGCGTCCACGCGGGGATTGCGAGGCCGCGGGAGTATGTCGGCGCGGTCATCAAGCTTGTGGAGGAGAACAAGCAGCTCCGAAAGCCGATAGTGGCATGCTGGGTCGGAGGACCCGAGGTCGATGAAGTAGTGCAGGAGCTGAGGGTCAAGAACATACCGGTCTACCCGTCAGCAATGAGGGCTGCCAGAGCCGTCAAGTGCCTCTACGACGAGGGGAGGCGGCTGGAGGGAACGCGCAGCGGGGCGTCGTGCAGGATGAAGTGACAGAGCCCATCTGCAAGATGTTTTATCCGTCCTGTGCATCCGTCCACCGTCAACGGCGTCTACCATGAACAAAGTCAATTCGTCCCTCGCAGCCATCACCGCAGTGGCCCTCTGGGGACTAGCATTCCCGCTCATCCAGGACAGCTTGGAGTTCTTCTCGCCGATAGTGCTCGGTTTCCTGCGGTTCGGCGTTGCGTCCATCATGATGGCCGCAGTGCTCGTAGCTCTGTTCCCTCTCGC
>JBFEPA010000163.1:0-1849 GCA_041550275.1 Thermoplasmata archaeon
ATGCCATCACATCGATGGGCATGGACGGCAGGATGACGGTGGCGAATATGGTGGTAGAAATGGGCGCCAAGTTCGGGCTCTTCCCGTTCGATGAAGTAACGGCTGCTTGGTACAGGTCAATAGGCGTTGCCGTGGACAAAGGCGTCATCAGCGACGACGATGCCCAGTTCGAGGCGGAGATGGACATCGACGCCTCGGACATCGTTCCCAAGGTAGCGGCTCCACATACTGTGGACAATGTCAGCGATGTCTCAGACCATTCGGATATCGAGATCCAGCAGGCGTTCTTGGGGACTTGCACGAATGGCCGTCTCGAGGACCTGACAGCAGCAGCGAAGATCTTGAAGGGACGAAAGGTCAGTCATGGCGTCAGAATGATTGTCGCTCCGGCATCGCGGAGTGTGTTCATGGACGCCATCAGAACGGGAGTCGCTGAGGTGCTGCTGTCCTCCGGTGCGGTGTTCGTCTCCCCTGGATGTGGACCTTGTGTGGGGACGCACGCAGGCGTGCCCTCAAATGGCGACAATGTCGTGTCTACGGCAAACAGGAACTTCATGGGTCGCATGGGGAACAACAACGGTGTGTCTATCTACCTGGCCTCCCCGCAGACTGTCGCAGCGTCGGCAATACGTGGTCGAATAACCGACCCAAGAGAATTGTGAGGTGAAGTCATGATGCTTAAGGGGCGCGCGCATAGGTTCGATCCCAACGACGACATCAACACCGACTACATCATATCTGGGAGGTACAAGTTCAAGATAAGTGACATGGCGGAACTGGCGAAACACGTTATGGAAGATATCTCTCCAGGATTCGCCGGCTCAGTGTGCGAGGGGGATATGATAGTCGCCGGACAGAACTTCGGTTGTGGGTCTAGCCGCGAACAGGCACCGAGGGCATTGAAGGCAGCTGGCATATCTGCGATAGTCGCAAAGTCATATGCCAGGATCTTCTACAGGAACTCGTTCAACATCGGCCTTCCGCTGGTGACTTGCGAGACCGACTGGATCCTCGAGGGGGAGCTCCTGACGGTGGACCTGCAAAACGGTGTCGTGTCGGGTGAAGGTTCCGGAGGGAGCTCAGGATTCCGCCCGCTCCCCAGAACGATGCAGATTCTCCTGGAAGATGGCGGGCTCATACCACATATCAGAAAGCATGGAGGGTTCTCATTCGATAGGTGAGAGGTGAAGCGAATGGATGATGCGCATAGAGTCATCAGGATACCATACATCCCTGGGGACGGCATAGGCCCCGACATCATGTCCGCAACGATGCGCGTGCTCGACGCAGCTATCGAGGTGGCCACCGCCGGCGCTACTCGAATCGAATGGGAGGAGCTGCTGGCGGGAGAGAAGGCGTTCAAACAGACCGGCAGCTGGTTGCCAGAACAGACTCTCACGGCCATAGAGGAGCGGTGCGTCGCCATCAAGGGCCCGTTGACCACGCCGGTCGGAGGGGGCATCCGCAGCCTGAACGTGGCGATACGGCAGGTTCTGGAGCTGTATGCGTCAGTGAGGCCGTCGAGGCATTACTCGGGCGTGCCGAGCCCAGTCAAACATCCAGAGAAGCTGGACGTGGTCATCTTTCGCGAGAATACCGAGGACGTGTACAAAGGCATAGAGTGGAAGAGGGGCTCCGACGAAGCAACCCGTCTGATGGAGTTTCTCCGGTCCGAGTTGGGCGTGGAGCTCGGTCCCGACTGCGGCATAGGCCTGAAGCCGATATCCGAATCTGCCACTAAGCGCCTGGTCCGAGCGGCGATGGAGTATGCAGTGCGCAAGGACCGCAGAGTCGTGACATTCGTCCACAAGGGCAACATAATGAAATTCACTGAGGGAGCGTTCAGGGA
>JBFEPA010000164.1:0-1808 GCA_041550275.1 Thermoplasmata archaeon
CGGTGGGGTGCACTACGTTCCATTGGTGATCGTCGTGACGGAGGCCCTGGACCCCGCCGATGGAACGACCATCGTGGTGTGGCACAGCTGGGAAGGAGTGGTGTATGAACCGACCCTGAGCAGCTGGATATCCGATGCGATTTCGCACTGGGACGAGAGTTGAAGGCATGAAACTTGGTAAGAGGGCGCTGTACGGGGTCGTTGTCGTAGCCATCGCTTCATTGCTTGTCCTCGCGGTGGCGGTCGTCGGGATACTAGGAGGCACTCAGTCGGGAGTGGAGCCAGCGCCGGACTTCACTGCGACGGACTACAAGGGCACGACATTCTCCCTATCGGACTTCGCCGGCAATGTGACGGTCCTACACATAACTCAGTTGGAGAATCCTCTGTGCATCGAGTGTGAGGACAATATGATCGGCCAGATCGAGGAGCTGAGCGACCTGGCAGCGATCGATGTCGCGAACATCAGCATCGTCACTGTCAACATCAGGAAGAACCCCTACTCGGAGGAAGGGTGGAGAATCGCCGAGGAGTACTATGACCTCAACATCTCATGGCTCTGGATCGAAGAGTTCGAACCGTTCCCCGCGTCGAGTCAATACATCGGATACTGGATGCTGGACGGCGGATTCGTTAATCCCACAATAATCCTAATCGACGACGATCAGGATGTCGTTGCCGTGCGCCATGTGTACTGCATAGGCAAAGGCGTAATCGACGACACTCAGACCGCGGAGGATTTGGTGGAAGACTCGTCCAGCATACTATCCGGAGAATGGGATCCCACACTCGGAGGAGGTGTGTCCTCGGCGGGCATATCGGCCGGGGGGATGTTCCTTCTCGGCGTCGTCACCGCCTTCTCCCCGTGCTCCCTCGCTCTGATGATAGCGATGGTCTCTTACATCGGCAGCATGAGGGCTCGCCAGAAAGAGAGCGCGGATGGAGCTGACGGCCTAGGGACTAGCCTGACGATCGGCATCTGGTTCACGCTCGGAACGGCCTCGGTGTTCTTCGTGATCGGGCTCCTTGTGGCGTACGTCGGCAGATTTCTCGAGATGTCGTCCGTCTTCTACCTGATCGCGGGTACGATTCTGGTCGTGGTTGGAACCAACGCCGTTCATCCGCTGAGTGCCTTGCCCGCGAGACTCCGGGGGTATCTCGGCGGCAGCCCGTCGAGAGCGGGCTCTTGCCGGACTTCCATCGACAAGGACGCGGATGATGGGAAGATGAGGCTTCTAACGAAACTGAGCCGCATGTCACCCGCCTTGGCCGGCCTGTCTCTCGGCGTGCTGTTCTCCGTTGGCTGGGCCCCCTGCGCGTTATCCCTGGTGTTCCCCGTGATAGTGCTGACGTTGACGCAGGAATACACTCTGTTGATGGGGGGACTCATGCTGTTCGTCTTCGGGCTGGGCCATGGAGCGGTGATAATCCCGTTCTGCGCGGTGACGGGCGAGGCAAAGGAGAGGATGAGTCGCAAGTACACGGGTGCCGGCAGACGGGTACAGCTAGCCTTCGGACTTGCCGTGATTGTGATAGGCGTGGTATTCGCGCTCAGGTTCGTCGACTTCAGACTCTGGTGAAAGGGGCGGTGTGCGCCAACCCCCGGGTGGGACCATCTCATCCGTTCCTCCCTCAAGACCACTCGATGGCAACCGGCACGCGGCCCTGTGCCTTGGACAAGCTTTTGTACGGACATCGCACTAACTCCGACAGAATGGCATTCATAGATGAACTCGTCTCCGCGATCGGAAAGGAGAAGGTGTTGACCGATCCTGCCGAATTGTACGTCTACGGCGCCGACTGGAGCC
>JBFEPA010000165.1:0-1780 GCA_041550275.1 Thermoplasmata archaeon
ACCAGCACCGCACAGGACGCCGATGCCAGCGCAGATGCTCCGTGCAACGTTCACCGAGTCCTCCACAATCGCAGGGTTGGCGCTGGTGACGGATATGTCGCCCCCTATCAGCTCTGGGGGTTCGATCGCCACGAAATCTGGCTCGAGCGCTGCGCACGCTTTGGTCACGCCGATATCGTTCGTGCACACTATCGTCGAAAGGCCAGCTGACCTGCATTTACCTACAAGGCTCCCGATGTCGGCTATGCGAAGCCTCCTCTCTGAATGGTTCAGCAGAGTGCCTTTGGCGCCGCATGCGGTAACGCATTCGAGCGGCACATGTCCAGTTGTCCCCCCGGCCTTCACATCGTCGATGTGCTGCGAAAGCACAGGGATGCCGACGTTCTGGGCGACCACCGCGAGGTCCGTCATCGGAGGGGCGACAGCGATAGCGACGCCGGTCTCCTCTGCAACGCTCTCGCATACTTTGGACAGAGCGACTGCCCGTGCTCCGCTCGCCTCGGGATATGTCTTGAAGTTGACTACGATTATCGGCCTCGTCAGAGCCTTCAAGGTGATCGACCTCTACTCAAGCGGTTTCATCCTGGGCTCGAGCTTCTTCAGTATCTCCGGCCTTGTAGTGTACTCAAGGTCGTCGGGTGACACTATGCCCGGCATGAATGGCCCGTGCCCGCGCATGTAGACCGATATGTCCATGGCCTTGTTCCGGACGGGGTCCCACTCGGTCCCGGCGAAGTAGTCCACCGGCGTGTGCGCACCTACCTTCCCGCCGGGGTTCTCGAGGCCCTGTATCATACCGTTGCTGATCTGTATGCCCAAGGCGCAGACTCGCGGCGGGCCATCGTGGTACGAAGGGTCGGAACCGTCGACGCTGCACGGATACCAAGCACCGTAGTGGGAGCCGCGCATCCAGCCTGCCACGAGCTGAGGGAACGCGAACGGCTGAAGTACCTCGCCCACCGCAGGCAGTCCGGACTGACACCTCACGAGCATGACCGGGTCGTCCTTGCCGACGTACTTGCCTGCAAGCATGTTGAGCTTCTCCGTCGAGACGACTGCGCCCACTCCGATGTCCCGGTGAACAACCCTCTTCACGGCGAACCTTGTGGTGTCGCCTATCAACGCGAGTATATCGTACATCTCGGCCGGGGAGCTCATAACGACCCTCTTGTGGTCGACGACGTCAACCACTTCGATATCGTATCCCTGGTGTGCCCTGGGATCTATCACAAGGCCCGTGGTCGTGAACGGGTCCATGAATATCTTCGAAATAGGCAGCGAGTAGGCTGAGGGGCCGCACTTGTCCGCCATCAGCACGAGCATCGGTTCAGTCGGCCTCTCCTCAAACTCCATCTCAGCGGCTCCAGGGCCCTGTCCCCTGACATTGCCCGAGAAGGCATCCGAGAGGAGGTCCTGGCCAGCGGCGTAGAGCTTCATCTTCTTGGCCTCTGACGCGGCTGCCATGAACGCGTTCCACGCCAGTTCGTGGACTTCCTTGTTGTTCTCGCCGTTCCTGTGGGTCATCAACAGCTCCATGTCGTCACCACAGCGTGTGACATAGAAGTCCGCTAGCAGGCCGTCCTTCACGCCCTTCTCGAGCGTGCTACCGGCGATTTCCATCATCTTAGGATGCGGCTTGGAGTGACCAGCGACCGAGCCAACATCCGCCTTGATCAGAGAAACCGTTACTTTTTCCGACATCGTCTATTCCTCCAACCCTTCAGAGTTGCGTTTTGCCGAATGCGGAGCATTGGATATATATTAACCGCTCTCGAGGCGA
>JBFEPA010000166.1:0-1756 GCA_041550275.1 Thermoplasmata archaeon
ATCGTCGTGAAGCCGACCGGACTGACGGGTGGCAAAGGCGTGAAGGTCTTCGGTGAACACCTCATGTCCAGAGAAGACGTCATATCCTATGCCAGAGACATACTCGAGAAGCGCATAGGTGGATGCGCTCAGTTGGTCATCGAGGAGAAGCTCGTCGGGGAGGAGTTCACCCTTCAGGCGTTCTGCGACGGAAGGCGGCTTGCTCCCATGCCTGCAGTTCAGGACCACAAGAGGGCGTTCGAAGGAGACACCGGACCGAACACTGGTGGGATGGGGTCGTATTCCCAGGCGGGTGGCCTGCTGCCGTTCCTAGGAGAGGGAGACTACGAAGCAGCAGTGGATATAATGAGAAGCGTTGTCGAGGCCCTCAGAGTGGAGGGGGCGGAATACAAGGGCGTTCTGTACGGTCAGTTCATGCTGACTGTTGACGGCCCGAAGGTCGTCGAGTTCAACGCGAGATTTGGCGACCCCGAAGCGATGAATGTCCTGTCGATACTCAAAAGCGACTTCGCGGCAATCTGCGAGAAGATGGCGGGGGGCAATCTATCTGCCAACACCGTGGTCTTCGAGCCGAAGTCGACCGTCTGCAAGTACGTCGTCCCCGAAGGGTACGGCGTCAAACCCGCGGCGGGGGAGGAGATTGCAATAGATGAAGTGGCGATAGCGAATGCCGGTGCTATCCTCTACTTCGCCAACGTAAACGCCAAGGACGGGCGCGTGCTGACAACAACCTCCAGGTCAGCCGGCGTCGTCGGAGTGGCGGATGACATCCAGGAGGCGGAGAAGATAGCTGAAATGGCCATCGGGCATATCTCCGGCAGGATAGCCGTCCGTCATGACATCGGCAGGAAGGAAGTCATCGAGGCGCGCGTGCGCCACATGAACCAGATCAGGGGTGACGTTTCATGAAGAACCTGGATGCAGCTATGGACAAGATAGAGGCTGAGCTCGACGAGAAGGACCAGGTCAGGGAGATCGCTCTGAAGTCTTCAAGGGCAGTCGTAAGGCTCTCAGGCTCTGCGATGAAGGACCTGCACAGAGGGGAGAACGCCGCGGAGAAGCTGTCTGAGCTGAAGGACGAGGTGTCACGGCTGTCCGGCCTCCTATGTGATCATCCAGACTTGACGCGAGCAGGCTATGTCGAGAGCGCGTTCCAGGAGTATGCTGAGGTGGGCCTCGTGCTGTCGCTGATCGAGACAGACGATGTGCCGCTGCCGGAGGAACTTGGCATAGGTAGCGTACCATATCTTCTGGCATTGGGCGACACGATTGGGGAGCTCAGACGTTTCGCGTTGGAGGAGTTGAGACGCGGCAACGCGGACAAGGCGAATCATCTCCTCGACATAATGGAAGACATCTACCATGCGCTAGTGAGGTTTGACTATCCTGACGCGATCGCGGCCGTGAAGCACAAGCAGGATGTCGCCAGGAGTCTCCTGGAAAAGACGAGAGGCGACGTCGCAGTAGCGACCAACGCGCGGCGCCTCCACGACAGGCTCGATAAGCTGATGAAGGAGAAGGACCAGGACTGATCATTCACCCGAAGTGCTTCTTCAGGACCGCCTCGATGTTCGCCCTTGGGTGGGCCCCTGTCATCCTCTCCACCTGCTGACCATCCTTGAAGAATATCAGCGTGGGTATGCTGTGTATGCTCAACGACATCGCCGTTTTGGGACACTGGTCCGTGTCCAGCTTGGCGAAGGTGACCTTACCCTGGTAGTCTTTCGCAAGAGCGTCCAATGTCGGCGCTATCATC
>JBFEPA010000167.1:0-1575 GCA_041550275.1 Thermoplasmata archaeon
GCGAGATGGGCAGATGTAGATCACGTGCTGACGGAACACGGCCTCCGCGTCCAGACCTGCCCGTCCAGCAAGTTCTCGACCGTGGGCGGCTGGATCGCCACCGGTGGCATGGGACTGAACAGCTATTCGAGAGGCCACCTCAGCGAGCACGTCATGTCTCTTGAGATCGTATCGCCGGACGGCTTGCCACACAGATACTCGCAGTCGGACCCAGAGTTCAGGTCGCTCTTCGGCAGCGAAGGGCAGGTCGGCATCATCGCCAGCGTCACATTGGCCGTGTCAAGAACGCCGAGCGCTGGCAGACCGCACCTCGTGCTGTTCCGCAGTCGTCGGGAGGCGCTCACATTCGTGGACAGCATCATCAAGAGCGATGTCCGCCCAGCGCACATATTCTTCGAGAGCGCCTCGAAGGTCAAGCTCATACGCGATTCGTTGGACAGCAAGCATCTGCGTACGGGCGATGCGGTGATCGTGAACCTGGAGGATGCCGGCTCCGAGGAGCGGTTCCTGAAGTTCATCACCTTGCAGCAGCTCGACGAGGAGCCCGAGTACGTCGCAAGATACCTGTGGAGCGAGCGATTCTTCCCGATGAAGATACGTGGTAAGGGTCCAGGTCTGCTAGGTACGGAACTCGTCGTTTCTCAGTCACTCCTTCCGAGCGTCATGGATGCTGGGGAGAGGATCTGCACAAGCATGGGCCTGGAGCCGTTGTTCGAGGTGCATTACCTCCCGAACGGCGAAGCACTGCTGCTGTGCTTCTTCCTCGTCGACCAGGGCAACACGTTCGCGTACACGCTAGACGCCATTAAATCGATGATACTATCACGCGCGCTCGTGGACGCTGGTGGAAGGCCGTATTCCGTGGGCGTCTGGAACAACCCGTTCACGGACGCCGTCGACGCAGACGAGAAGAAACGCCTCGGCAATCTGAAATCCATGCTCGACCCGAAGGACGTGATGAACTCTGGGAAGTACTTCTCCCTGTCTGGTCGGCTTGTTGGCCTGGGCGGCCTCATGTTCCACCCACGCCTTATGCGACCAGTTCTGCGCCTCGTTCTGGCGTTCTCGCCGCTCTCGACGTCGCTCCTCGGGAGGATGTCGAAAATGCTGAAGAAGTGGTTCGCCCCCAAGGGGAGGGACGAACTCATCGCGATCGCAGACGAGTGCGCCATGTGTGGGTCTTGTGTCAGCGTCTGCCCTGCATACCGGCTGATAGGGGACGAGCGCGTAACTGGAAGAGGTAAGCTCCTCACTGCGAGGGCGATGGCCGCAGGGTTCCAGATATCGCCGGAACACGCGGAGCGATCGTTCATGTGCATGAGGTGTAAGGCTTGCGAACAGGTATGCCAGTCCCGGCTCGACCTGATCAGTGCTTACGACATGCTCGAGGCGAGGCTGGAGCTGCTGCACGGCAGGAACACGAAGGAGATAGAGCGCTTCGTGCGTTATGCCGAGGAGTCTCCGGTGTACGACGCCCTCGTCGACAAAGGCCTCGTCGTCGGCGCCCCGAGGAACCGCCCAGGGGGTGACGCCGAGGATGTATGAGCGTTATCACATACCTCTGAAGACGGTGGA
>JBFEPA010000168.1:0-1565 GCA_041550275.1 Thermoplasmata archaeon
ACTCGTCGGGAGCTCTCTTCGTCTGCTGCTCTTCGACATCCGAAAGTGCACTTTCGATGAGCGATTTCATGTTGCGCCTCCATGGTGCATTGAGCATCAACCCGATGACAAATGCCAGGTGCAGGTCGAGCCCGCCGGCTTTTTGACCGTAGCCGCTTAGGTCTCTTAAAAGTTTCGGAGGGGCGGGTGCCCGCCCTCAGTGCACTACTTCCAGGTCCCCGGCACCTCTGAAGCGCCGCTCGCTCGGCTTGCCGAGGATCTGCTTGGACTTCACGCCGGTTGCCACCAGCATGACCTTCACAGTCTTGTCCAATGCAGGATCTACCGCCGCGCCCCATATGATGCGCGCGTTCTGGCCTACCCTGGACTGTACCTCCTCAGCCGCTCTCTCGGCCTCCGCTATCGTCATGTCGGTGCCGCCGATGACATCCACAAGCACGCCGTTCGCCTCGCTTATGTCGACCTCGAGCAGCGGCGAGTTGATGGCCTGGTCAATGGCCTCCTGGATGCGCTCCTCTCCCGGGGCGTCGGACTCCCCGAGGCCCATCATTGCGACACCAGCGCCTTTCATGATTGTCTTGACATCGTTGAAGTCCAGGTTGACGAGACCCGGCCTTGTGATAACCTCGGTGAGACCCTTGATGGATCTCATAAGCACCTCGTCCGCGACCTTGAACGCTGCATTGAGCGAGAGCCTTGGAACGAGGTCGAGCAACTTGTCGTTGGGTATGACGATGACGGTGTCGGACGCCTCCCTCAGGCGTTCGAGGCCCCACTCGGCGTTCTCCATCCTCATGCGCCCCTCGCCCCTGAACGGGACTGTGGCGATGGATATGGTCAGAGCGCCCATCTCCTTGGCCATGCGAGCCACAACGGGCGCACCACCGGTGCCGGTGCCGCCTCCGAGGCCACATGTGACGAAGCATATGTGAGTGTCAGCGAGCATCTTCTTGAGGTCATCCTCCGCCTCTCTGGCGGCCTCCTCTCCGACCTGTGGCAACGCGCCGGCTCCCAGACCGCGGGTGACCCTCCTGCCGAGGAGGATCTTGTGCGGAACCCTCAGTACGAGCAGATGCTGCGCGTCGGTGTTCGCTGCGTACACCTCTGCCCCTATGACCCCTTCATCGTAGATGCGGGCGGTCGTGTTCGTCCCCGCGCCTCCGACTCCGATGATCTTTATGTTCGTCTTCAGGCTGCGGAGTATCTGTTCGAGTTCAGCGTCTACCCGCTGATCCTGGAAGACAGCAGTATCGCTGCCTTCTCCTACTCCCATCGTGGGCTCTCGTGCAAGCGCATCTTCGACTAGCGATCTCATCATGATCCGTCACCATCCCTGAGGCCTGGAGCTGATGCACTTCGCGTTTCTTAAGTGCATCCCTCGCGCGCGTCACGCGCATTTTAAATATCACAATGTGAGTATAAATATCTTGTTCCAGAACGTCGCAAGTGACGGCGCCTCAGTCCGGAGAGGAATCGCCTCCTCTTCTGCCCCTTCGTCCGATAGCTTTTTCACCGCTAGACGCAGTTGATTTCCATATGAGGATCAAGGCGCATGTCGTGTTCGC
>JBFEPA010000169.1:0-1554 GCA_041550275.1 Thermoplasmata archaeon
CGTCGTTCCCGCGTACGACACCAGCTCGAGAAGGGGATCCTCGCCCTTGACCTCCACTGCGATGAGGTCGTCGGATGCGCTCAATTCCGTAGTTATCTTGCCTTTTGCATTTAATACTTTGCGCCCAGAGAGCGTTGCCAGACATATTGCCTCTGTAGCCGAAATGCCGCCGATAGGACGGCTGAGTTCGAACGCGAACCTCATCTCGCTCAGCATGTTCGGCCGGACTATCATGGAGTTGTCCGTACCGAGCGCGACGGTGACTCCTCTGCGCAACATCCGTGGAATGTCGGGGGTGATGCCGAAGAAGGCGTTCGACCTTGGACAGACGACTATAGGAACGTCCGCATCGACGCATCTTCCCAGGTCATCGTCTGTGGCGGCGGTCATGTGGACTACGAAGTCCGGTTCCAGGCCGAGGATCGTATCTATCGACTCGCGACGGACCTCGCTTGCATGTATCGAAAAGAGCTTGTTGCGACGTCTGCAACGGGCCGACGCTTCCTGGAGAAGCTCCAGGGGCCAATCGGATATGGCGCTGAACGCGAGGCCGTGGCAGACCTCCAGCAATATGTCGACCTCCTCCTCGAAAGAGTCGATGACGGAAGGCCTACCGAGGACGACGCCTTGGATGGACTTCCCAGAGAGCGCTTCGACAAGGGCGTTCGCGCCGACGACTCCCTCCTCCCTGAAGTCGATGAATGATGTCGTTCCCTCGCTGAGCATGAGAGCGATTGTCGACTCCATACCAGCCGCCTTCTCTTCAGCAGATGCTGAGCTGAGTGCGCGGTGCTTGTACCCGCCTGGGCCCACCGTATCCTCGACGGTGCCCTGAGGCGCAGGGAACGCGAAGGAATCACCTATGTGGGTGTGGGCGTTCACGAAGGCAGGGAGCACGATAGAACAGGTGGAGTCCGCAGGCGGCGGCTCTGAACACACCTCGGCCAAGGCATCATCCACCACCCGTAGATATCCAGGCACAAGCCCGTCTTCCGAGAACAGCCATCTGCCGATATGGAATTCCGACATGCTTACACCAGAGCCATGGCAGGAGGATATCTAAACATTTGCCACGGAGGTATCGATGGCCTGCTACGTGCAACGTCGTGGCCAGCGAAAGCATGAGACGTCGGCGTTAGGTTGGGTGAACAAGGTTTATATGGGGGGAACGAATCCCCAAAACAAGAGTACCAAGGAGGTATCCAGTTGCCGGCCAAGATCAACAAGGATGAATGCGTCGCCTGCGGTGCATGTGTGGACGTCTGCCCTGAGGAGGCTATCACGTGCGACGATGTCGCCGTCATAGACGAGAAGAAGTGCCTCGACTGCGGAGCCTGCGTCGACGAGTGCCCAAACAACGCAATAACGCTTGAATAGGCGCTTTTCAGCGAAAGCCGCGACCCCCTCAGCGATCAGGGGGCGAAACCCCTTATCACTCACATGTTCTGCGAGAGCCCATCGGACAACCTTGAAATACACACACCCTGCTGACATCCGTGGTAGACTATGGAAAACTGGCTGCTGATGGCCATCGTTATCGTATTGGTCGCGTTC
>JBFEPA010000170.1:0-1522 GCA_041550275.1 Thermoplasmata archaeon
GGATCTGAAGTCGACCGACGGCACCGACCTGGTAGAGATATCGGGCGGCAGCTGGGAGGTCGTGAACTCGTATCCGGAGAAGAACTTCGGGGACGGGGCGACGCTGCAGTGGTTCATAACCGAGATCGCCACCCTGTACCCGTCGGACAACCTGGGCATCACCATGTGGGACCACGGATATGGATGGATCGAGTGCAGCTACGATGAGACCTCCTGGGACAGGATACGCATGAACGAGATGAAGGCTGCCATAGAGGGTGCGAACGTGCACATAGACATCCTATCGTTCGACGCGTGCAACATGGGCAACATCGAGGTGGCGTACGAGGCGTACACCACTGGGCTCGTGGACTACATGGTAGGCTCGGAGGAGTCGGTGCCATTCGACGGCTACCCGTACGACTTCATGTGGACTCCTGTGGCGAACGACGAGTCGAGGACACCCGCCCAGGTATGCGTCGACATGGTTGACGGCTGGGGACAGTACTACGACGAGACCTCGTTCACGACCGTGAACCTCGGGGCAGTAGATGTGTCTGCCATAGGTGCATCATCAGCGGTGTTCGAGAACTGGTGTGGTCTGATGCACGACAACCTTGCAGCCTACGCGAGACTGTACGGCACGGCCCTCAAGAACGCCTACAGTGCCTGGGCCACGAAGACCTTCGTCGACATTGCCGATCTCGGCGACACGCTGCTGGCGGACAGCAAGTTCTCCAACGCCGAGCTCAGGGCAGCGACCACAGCGATGGTAGCTGCCGTCGACAACGCAGTGCTCGCGGTGCACTCGTGCGACGCCCTCCCCGATGCGAGGGGACTGACCCTGTGGTGGGGTCAGAAAGGAGACTGGAGGTACTACGGTCCCATGTATCCTGACACGCAGTGGGCAGTAGACATGGGCTGGTACGACTTCCTGGCGGACTTCAACTGAGCAGGTGCAAAACCCTTGCCCGTCCTGAACGGACGGGCACTGTTTTCATTTCCCTACAAATCAGCCTGTCTACGCCTGTGCAAGGAGGCCTGCGGCCTTCAGCTCCTCCGTTATCTTGTCAACCGCAGTCTCGGCGTCCTCGGGCTTCCGAGCGCCAGTGCAGACGAGCTTGCCGCTGCCGAACAGTAGCATGACTACCTTCGGCGATTCCAGACGGTAAACGAGTCCGGGAAATTGCTCGGGCTCGTACTCGACCCTCTCGAGACCTAGCGTGATGGCCGTCGCGTTGAGGTTGATCTTCGCTCCGAGGTTGCTCGTGGCAACGATGTTCTGCACGACTATCTCCGGGTCCTTCTTGACGACGACTCCAGCAGCCTCTATCTGCTTGACAACCTTGCTCACGGCGGTCTTGACCTGTTCGAGGCTCTTCGCTCCCGTACAGACGACCTTGCCGCTCCTGAACAGGAGCGTCGCCGTCTTCGGCTCCTTCAGCCTGTATATAAGGCCAGGGAACTGCTCGGGCTCGTATTCGGCGCCGTCGAGCGCGAGTGCGATTGCCTGTAGGTCTAGCTCCCCCCCAAGAGACGTTGA
>JBFEPA010000171.1:0-1519 GCA_041550275.1 Thermoplasmata archaeon
ACTTGCACAGTATCATGCAGTCTAGGATAGTGAACAGCTCCTGGAGGTCCTTGAGCGTCTGCGCCTTGCCCTTGACGGTGAACCTGTCGAGGACGCCCTGGAACAGCTCCGGAACGTACATCGTCGCCCTGAGGTGGCAAGCGCCTCTGGTGGATGTGGCGAACGCGAGCGCCATGCCCTGTATGCCACGCGGATCGTATCCTGGAAACTCCATGCCCTTGACATTCATAGCCGACTTACCAGCCTCCTCGCCGTATCGAGCCGCGAGGCGCTTCGATCCTTCCCCGATGAGCGCACCGAACCCCTCTGACCGTCCAGCCATGCCGACGAGTTCCACGATCGATCCGTGGTCGCCCCAGGATAGTCTCAGTCCGCCGGTGTCCTTCTCGGATATGATGCCTTTGTCGAAGAGTTCCACCGCGCACGCAATGGTGTCCGCGCACGAGATGGTGTCTATGCCATACTGGTTGCACAGGTTGTTCGCCGCAATGATGGATTCCAGGTTGCTGTTCTCCAGGTTCGCGCCGAACATGGCCAGCGTCTCGTACTCCGGCCCCTCCGTCTCCACCTGGTAGTCCTTCTCCGCCTTTGTGGAGTTGCCGCAATGCAGCGGGCATCTTGCGCATGCCATGTTCTTCACGAAGTGATTGTCTATCAGCGCGTCGCCGCCTATCTTCTCGAAGTCCGGGAAGTAGCCGGTCTGAAGGTTCTTCGTCGGTATCGCGCCCGCTTTGCCAGTTATCCCAACTACCATCGATGTTCCGTACTTCGCGAATGCAGCCGACTTCTCCTTGACGGTCTTGGTCGCCGTCTTGAACGACTCCTTCAGCGTTTCCGGGTCGGCCTGAGGAACCGGTTTTGTCCCGTGGACGACGATTGCCTTGAGGTTCTTCGATCCCATCACTGCCCCTGCACCGCCACGCCCAGCAGCGCGGTGGTGGTCGTTCATTATTGCCGCTATGCGGGAGCGTTTCTCCCCCGCGGGCCCGATAACGGCCGCTTTCGCGCGCTCGTGCCGCTCCTCGAGCGTGTCAATGGTATCGAAGACATCCTTTCCCCAGAGGTCCTCCGCGTTTCTCAGCTCTGGACCGTCATCCGTCAGAAGCAGATACGTCGGCTTCGGCGACTGTCCGACGAATACGATTCCATCGTACCCGGTCTTCCTCAACATCGGCCCCCAGTGGCCTCCCGAGTGGGCAGACAGTATCGCTCCGGTCAGAGGTGATTTCGTGGTAACGTTGTAGAACGCGGTGAAAGAGCCGAAAGTTCCAGTGTACGGCCCTGAGATGAATATCAGCCTGTTTTCTGGGTCGAACGCATCGATGCCCTGCTTGTTCTCGTCGTACAGGATCTTCGCCCCGAGCCCCCTGCCGCCCAGAAACGCCTTCTGATGCTCCTCGGGGATGTCCTGGTCTGTGAACTTGCCTGTCGTCAGATCGACTCTCAGAACTTTCATGTCAACGGTCCTCCCCAGAACTGAATCGAAAGAATTGCCACAGGATATAAAAGCATTTGGGGC